>NZ_JACNDD010000148.1:0-15754 GCF_017351395.1 Pseudomonas sp. FW305-28 | reverse complement strand
CATCATCGGCGGCGGCCCCGCTGGCCTGATGGCGGCCGAGGTGTTGAGCCAGGCCGGCCTGCGAGTCGACCTGTACGACGGCATGCCATCGGTGGGCAGGAAATTCCTGCTGGCCGGCGTGGGCGGCATGAACATCACCCACTCCGAAGCCTTTCCGGCTTTCCTGTCCCGCTACGCCGAACGCGCGCCAAACCTCGCGCCGCTGTTGCGGGCATTCGGGGCGGATGAGTTATGCACATGGATCCACGGGCTGGGCATCGACACCTTCGTCGGCAGCTCCGGGCGGGTATTTCCTACCGACATGAAGGCCGCCCCGCTGTTGCGCGCCTGGCTCAAGCGCCTGCGCGATGCTGGCGTGGTGATCCACACGCGTCATCGCTGGCTCGGCTGGAACCCGGATGGCAGCTTGCGCATCGCCTCCCCGGAAGGCGACAAAACCCTGCACCCCAAGGCCACCTTGCTGGCGTTGGGCGGCGGCAGTTGGTCGCGCCTGGGCTCCGACGGCGCCTGGATGCTAGCGCTGGAACAACGCGGCGTAGCCCTGGCGCCACTGCAACCCAGCAACTGCGGGTTCGAGGTAGAAGCCTGGAGCGACCTGATGATCAGCAAATTCGCCGGGGCCCCGCTCAAGAACATCGCCATGGGCCTGAACGACGATGTACCGCGCCTCGGCGAATGCGTGCTCACCGCCACCGGCCTCGAAGGCAGCCTGGTCTATGCCCTGTCGGCAACGATTCGCGAAGCCATCAACCAATACGGCAGCGCGACCATTCATCTGGACCTGTTGCCGGGCCGGCCTGTGGATAAAATCCTCCAGGCCCTGAACAAGCCACGGGGCTCACGCTCGATGGCCAAGCACTTGCACAGCCAGTTGGGGATCGACGGCGTCAAGGCGGCGCTGTTGCGCGAGCTCACGCCGGCCGAGTGTTTCAGCGACCCGGCGAGGCTGGCCCAGGCCATCAAGGCGTTGCCGGTCACCCTGGTGAAGCCCCGCCCCTTGGACGAAGCCATCAGCAGTGCCGGTGGTGTGACATTCGAAGCCCTGGATGAACGCCTGATGCTCAAGCAAGTGCCCGGGGTTTTCTGCGCCGGGGAAATGCTCGACTGGGAAGCGCCGACCGGCGGCTACCTGCTCACGGCATGCTTTGCCAGTGGCCGGACAGCGGGGTTGGGAGTGCTGGAGTGGCTACAGCGTCAGGGTTGAAGACCGAGGCGCGCCTATCGCGAGCAAGCTCGCGCCCACATTTACCGCAATCCTTCTGACAGAACCCGGTCAACTGTGGGAGCGAGCTTGCTCGCGATAGCGGTTTATCAGACCAGACAGGTCATCAAGGCTTACGCTTACGCGGCCCGGTATTGAACACCGGCACTTTGCGCACAGGCTTGACCGAAGGCTCCACCGGCGCCGCATCACCGCTGTCCACCCACTTGCCCAGGTTGCGCTTGCCGCCACCACCGGAGGTTTTCGGTTTCTTCGGCTTTTTCGGCTTCTTGATCACCTGGCCGCTGGCATCGGTGTCCGGCACGCGGTGCTCAGGCTCGAAGTCTTGTTCCATCTGGCGAGGCAACGTCTGACGGGTCAACATCTCGATGGCTGACAGCAGATTCACTTCATCGGCGCAGACCAGGGAAATCGCCTGTCCTGTAGCGCCCGCCCGGCCGGTACGGCCGATACGGTGGATGTAGTCCTCGGCCACGATCGGCAGGTCGAAGTTCACCACCAACGGCAAATCCTCGATGTCCAAGCCACGGGCGGCGACGTCGGTGGCGACCAGGATCTGCACCTCGCTGGCCTTGAAGCGGTCCAGCGCACGTTGGCGGGTGGCCTGGGGCTTGTCACCGTGGATACCGTCGGCGTTGACGCCCAGGCCCTGGAGCTTCTCCACCAGCGCATCGACGCCGTTGCGGGTCTTGGCGAATACCAGTACCTGTTTCCACTTGTGCTTGCGCATCAGGTGCACGAACAATTCCGGCTTACGCTTCTTGTCCACCGTCACCACCCATTGCTTGACGGTGTTGGCAGCCACGTTGCGCGGGCTCACTTCAATGCTTAGCGGATCATTGAGCATCTGCCCGGCCAGCAAGCGGATCGCATCGGAAAAGGTCGCCGAGAACAACAGGGTCTGGCGTTTCTTCGGCAGGGCCTTGTAGATATTCGCCAGTTCCTCGGAGAAACCCAGGTCGAGCATGCGGTCGGCTTCGTCCAACACCAACGTCTGCAGTTGATTGAACTTCAGCGCATTCTGGCGGAACAGATCGAGCAAGCGGCCCGGCGTGGCGACCAGCAGGTCGACGCCTTTGCGCAGCTTCATCATCTGCGGGTTGATGCTGACACCGCCGTACACCGCGTAGGTGCTCAACGGCAGGTTTTGCGCGTACTGACGCACGCTTTCATGGACCTGCTCAGCCAATTCACGGGTCGGCACCAGGATCAGCGCCCGCACCGAATTGGCCGCGACCTTCGGCCCTTCGGTGGTCAGCAACTGCAACAACGGCACCGCAAAGCCGGCGGTCTTGCCGGTACCGGTCTGGGCCGCGGCCATCAGGTCGCGACCGGCGAGCACTGCCGGCATGGCTTGGGCCTGAACCGGAGTCGGGGTCTGGTAGCCGAGCGTCTCGAGGGCGCGCAGCAAGGGTTCGATCAGGCCAAGGGTGGCGAAAGTCATGGAAATACCGTAGGAAAAATCAGCGCAAGGTGTGCAATGCGCGGCAGTTTACCCTAAATCAGGAGACGGCCGGCGCAGGCTTGGGTTTGCGCCACTGCGGCAAACCGATCAACACCACCGCACTGATGATCACCAACATCGCCAAGGCCTCCTCGATGCCGATGGTCTCACCGGCGAATACGATGCCCAGCAACACCGCCACGGCCGGGTTGACGTAGGCATAGCTGGTGGCCGCCGCCGGACGCACATGCTTGAGCAGGTACATGTAGGCGTTGAAGGCGATGATCGAACCGAAGAAGGTCAGGTACGCCAGCGCGAACCAGCCTTCCAGCGGCGGCATGCTGTCCAGGTGTTCACCGCTGGCCACGCTGCCGATCAACAGCACCACACCGCCCACCAACATTTCCACAGCGCTGGCCATTGCCCCGGCCGGCAGCGGCAGGTGTTTGCTGAGCACCGAGCCGAAGGCCCAGGAGGCCGCGGCGAACACCAGCAGGGTCGCCCCCAACGGGCTGGATTGCAGGTTGGAACCGAGGTTGAGCATGGCGATGCCGATCAACCCCAGCACAATCCCCGCCCATTCCAGACGGGTATTACGCGCGCCCCAGAAATATCCGCACAGCAGGGTAAACAAAGGCACCGTCGCCACCGCCAACGCCGCGACCCCGGACGCCACGCCCGTGTGCTCGGCCACACTGACCGCACCGTTACCGAAACTGAGCAACAACACGCCAATGATGGCCCCGGCCTTCCATTGCGCCCAGGTCGGCGCCGGCGCCCCGCGCCAGCGCAGGAAGCCGTACATCAGCGAACCGGCCAACACAAAACGAATCCCGGCCAGCAACAGCGGCGGCCAATGCTCTACACCGATGCGAATCACCAAGTAGGTCGAACCCCAGATGACGTACAAGGCAAAGAAAGCAGCGATCAATGGCAAGGGGAAACGGCGTGGGCCAGGCATGTTCAGCTCGAAGTCAGGACAATGAGAGACGCTATTCTAGAAAGGCGATAGACGGAAATTAAGCTACAAAACCTGTTTATCCAGGCCATACACTTTTCAAAACACGGCGATCAGCGCTATAAATCGCGCTTTCGAAAGTCGCGCAGACAGGAAGCCAAACCGTGGATAAATACGACCGCATGTTGCTCAGTGCTCTGTTGGACAACGGTCGTGCGTCCTACGCCGAACTGGCCCGCAAAGTGAACCTGTCAGCCCCCGCCGTGGCTGAACGGGTCAGCAAACTGGAAGCCAGCGGTGTCATCACCGGTTATCAAGCCAAAGTCGACATGGCGAAGATCGGCCTGCCGGTGCAATGCGTCATCGAACTGCGAATGAACCAGCACGGCAACCAGAAGACCTACGACGAACTGTGCAAGATCCCACAACTGACCGAATGCCACCGGGTCACCGGGGATCCGTGCGTGATCATGCAAGCGGCGGTTGGCTCGATGCCCGAGCTGGAAGAGCTGATCAACCGCATTGCCAAGTTCGGTTTCAGCAAGACGTCGATCGTGCTGTCCAGCGCCATTGAAAAGCGCGTGCCGTTGGGGCAGTTGGAAGGCAATGGGAAATAACACTGATCAACTGTGGGAGCGAGCTTGCTCGCGATGGCGGAGTGTCAGTCACAAAGCGGCTGACTGATCCGACGCTATCGCGAGCGAGCTCGCTCCCACAGTTGTCCCAGCGGTGTGTTTAGAACCCGCGATGGCGCTTGAGATGCTCGTTGATCTTCGCCGCCGGCACTTTCTGCAAACTGCACAGCAAATCATGGGACAACTCCCGCAACCCATGCTTTTGCCGCAGTTGCGAAGCCAGGTGCGCGGTGAGGTTGGCGGCCATTTCGGCGTCGGCCATGGCCCGGTGAGCCTGGCCGGTGTGGGGCAAGCCGGCGAACGCATTGAGCGTGCCGAGCTTGTGGTTCGGCGCCGCCGGCATCAGGCGCCGGGCCAGCAACAGTGAGCAGGCAAAATTCTGCAAGCGGGTGCGCTTGATACGTCCCAGCTCGAAATCCCAGAACTTCTGGTCGAACGCGGCGTTGTGGGCCAGCAGTGGCGTGATGCCGACGAACTCGTTGACCTCGTTCATGACCTTTTCCGCCGAGGGTGCGCTGCGCAGCATGGCGTTGCTGATGCCGGTCAGTTGCTCGATAAACGCAGGGACGCGCACACCGGCATTCATCAGGCTCTGGTAGCGGTCGACGATCCGGCCTTGCTCGAGCATCACCACTGCGATTTCAGTGGCCCGGCAACTGCTGCTCGGGGTGATCCCGGTGGTTTCAAAGTCGATGACTGCGATGCGTTCCAAACCTTTTGAACTCCGTGAAAATCAATTCTTGAGCAACAACGCGCCTTCGATGGGCACATAGCGACTGGCGGCGCGAATCAGCGAGTTGGCGGTCAACCCCGGCACGCCATAGGCCACGGCTTGCACACCGTGCTTCTGGATGATGCGTTCGAGCAACATGTCGAAATCGCCATCGCCGGAGGCCAGCACCACTTCATCGACGTGGTCGGCGGCGTCCATGATGTCCAGCGTGATGCCCACGTCCCAGTCGCCCTTGGCCGAGCCGTCGCTGCGCTGGATGTAGGGCTTGAGCTTCACGACGAAACCCAGGTTGCGCAGGATCTGCTGGAATTGTTGCTGCTTGCTGTCACCGCGATCGATCGCATAGGCGTAGGCCTCGACGATCTGCCCCTGTTTGCTGACATCGGCCCACAGCGCGGCGTAGTTGAAATGGCAACCGTAAGCCTGGCGCACGGTGTAGTAGAGGTTCTGGACATCGGCGAACACTGCAATTTTTTTCACCGCGTTTCCTCTTGGATGCACACGTACGCAGCCCACCAGGGCCGAAAAGTCGCCCAGTATGCCAGCCAGAAGGATTGTTCCGCGAATAATCGACCCGAGGCGCCAGGGCGCCCCGGACGAATGGCAGGTCAGACGAAAGAGTCGTCGTCGCCGAAGGAAGATGAATCGTCACTGTAGTCCGCGTCGCTGAACCCGCCCTGGTCGTTGCCGTAGGTGTCGTTGTCGGCCACGCGCGAGTCATCGCCCCAACCGTTGCCTGCGGTGTCGTTGACCGGTTGCGCCGGTTCTTCCTTGATGACCTCGACGATCTCCTGCGGTTGCTGATTGCTGTGGAACAGGCTGCTGATGCCTTGGGCCAGCATCACGCCGCCCGCCACGCCCGCCGCGGTTTTCAGGGCGCCGCCGAGGAAGCTGCCCGCTGCCGGGGCCTGTTGCTGCGGTGCGCCATAATTGCCGGGCGGCGCGCCGAAGCCCTGTTGGGGCGGGGCATTGAAGGACGGTTGCGCCGGTTCGCGCCAACCGCCACCGCTGGCGGCCGGCGCGCTCGCCGGGCGCGAATCCCGCGGGCTGCCGCCGAAAATACTCGAGAGGAAACCACCGCCACCGCTGGGTGCCGGCGCTTGCTTGCGCGCTTGTTGCAGCTCGGCCTGCAATTGCTCGACCTGCTGGGCGAGTTGCCTGTTCTGCTCATCGAGGCGCTTGATCGCGGCCTCCTGCACCAGGATCGCCTGGGCCATGAAATAGCCCGCCGCTGGCTGGCTCGCCAGGTGCTCCTTGATCCGCGCCTCGGCCTGGGCGTCGCGCGGGGCTGAATCCTTTTCGGCCTGTTGCAGCCGTGAAAACAGTCCATCGATCAGGGTTTGTTCTTCGTTGTTCATGGCGACCTCATTCGATTGCCGGGTAGAAACCATTCCGATCCCGAAGACCGGTGCCCATCAGTAATGGGGCTCGCCGGAAAGCATTCAATGGTCTTTACCTGATGTTTACGTTTGCTTGTGCGGGCGCCTGATCGGTTAAAGTGTCGGACCGCTTTTTCAACTGCGATACCGACCCATGAATCCGTTTGACGTGCTGCGCGACTCTTTGTATTTCTTCAAGCGCCATCTGGGCCGGATCGCCCAACTGTGCCTGCCACTGGTGATACTCGAGGCCCTGCTGCAGCAAGGCGTGGACAGCGCCCTCGGCCCCGACGGTTTTCCCGGCTACAGCGTGATCGTCGGGCTGCTGGTGTACCCCTTGTACACCGCCGCGCTGATCCTGTTTCTCGACGCCCGCAGCCGCGGTGAAGCACCACGCACGCGGGACCTGCTCGCAACGGCCCTCACGCTGTGGCCACGCTTTGCCTTGCTGACGGCCCTCAACACGTTGTTGATCCTGGTGGGGCTGTCGTTGTACTTCCTGCCGGGCCTGTGGCTGATGGTGACCCTGGCCTTCGGCGAATACCTGTTGGTCCTCAGGGGCCTGGCTCCCCTGGCGGCGATGAAGGAAAGCCTGAACCTGTCCCGCGGCAACTTCTGGCGGATCCTGCTGTGCATTCTCGCTGTGATGGGCCCACTGTGGCTGCTCAAGGGCGCCAGCGTCTCGGTGTATCCGTCACCCCAGAACCCCGCGGTCAGTTTGCTGATCGACAGCGTCCACAGCTTCCTGCAACTGTTCACCACCGTGGTGCTGTTCCGCCTGTTCATGCTGATCGAAGCCAAGCCCGAGCGCCGCTGATCGCACACGACGACAGCCCTGGGCTTGGGCTTGAGAACCGCTCTCGGTTATGCTCGGGAGCACTTTTGCGTTTCGCCCATAAGCCGAGCCATGACCCGTCTACTGCGCCACACCTTGCTGGGCCTGCTGTTGATCCTCAGCCTGGCCGCCCTGTCGATCTACGGCCTGACCTGGCGGCCAGAGCCCCGGGAAAGCGTGCCGGTCAGTTGCACCGCCAATGCAGCCGCGCTGGCACCCGGCCAAGCCTTGAAGGTGATGACCTGGAACGTCCAGTTCCTCGCCGGCAAGCGCTACGTGTTCTGGCACGACCTGGCCCAGGGCGACGATGAAAGCCCGACCCTGGAAGACATGGCCTTCAGTCTCGACGAAGTGGCCCGGGTCATCCGCGACGAGCAACCGGACATCGTGTTGCTCCAGGAACTGGACAAGGGCGCCAAGGCCAGCGATTACCAGGACCAGCTCAAGCTACTGCAGGAACGCCTCGCCGACCTCTATCCGTGCGGCACCAGCGCCTTCGACTGGAAAGCCGACTTCATCCCCGACCCGCACATCTTCGGCAGCGTCGGCCGGCAACTGGCGACCCTGAGTCGCTACCGCATCGACCATGCCGAACGGGTGCAACTGCCGGTGGCCGACACCAACGTCATCAGCCGTCAGTTCCAGCCGAAAAATGCCTTGTTGGTGAGCTATCTGTCACTGAGCGACGGCAGCCAGCTGGCGGTGCTCAACACGCACCTGGAACGGGCCACTGAACCGGACGAAACCCTGCCCAGACAAATCACCGCCGTGACCCAGGCACTGGATAAGTTCGAATCCGCAGGCACGCCCTGGCTGATCGGCGGCGACTTCAACCTGCTGCCCCTGGGCCAGTACCGACGCCTGCCGTCCGAGCAACGCACGCCCTACTCCGCCGACAGCCCGCTGCACCTGCTGTGGGACAAGTACCCGATGATTCCCACCAACAACGAAGCCAGCGGCATCGACCGCGAGCACTGGCTGACCCACTACCCGAACGACCCCGGCCTCAACGGCCCGGACCGCACCGTTGACTACCTGTTCTACAGCCCCCGGATCAAACGAGTCGAAGCCCAGGTGCGCCAGGACGACACCTTGCGCATCTCCGACCATTTACCGGTGATTGCGCGTTTTTTGTTGCCAGCCATGCCTTGAAAGGAATCTCACCATGACGGTAATCGCCCTGATCAACCCCGAGCATGACCCACACTTGATCGCCGACTGCTTGATCAGCGCGGACGGTCCAGACAAGCGCCAGTCGATGTCCGTGTGGGTTCCTTCGCTGGGGCTGATACCCACTGATTGGCATGACGCTGACGGGCCGTTTCATATCGCGCGCATGGGTCGAAAAACCTACATCCTGCCGAACAACAGCGGCATGCTCGCCTTTGCAGGGGATTGCCGGTCGGCCTATGAGTTCTGGGTGGAGCTTGCGAAGTCGATTGACATCAAGCTCGGCTATCAACCCGACGCCATGATCGATGCCAACACGATCGACCAGGTTCTAATGGGCATGGGCCAGACCGCGGGTGCATTCCACATGCTGGGCGTTCTACTGGATGGAAAGGGTGGCAAGTGCGCCTATACCCACCGCCCTGAAGCCACGATGACCACCCAGAACTTTGGAACCTGCTACCTCGCCGGTTCAGGGACAAACCAGCTCAAGCAGCGGATCGAAACGGAAGACGAACGCTTCGCCCCCCTGGATGAATGGCCTTGGACGCATATCTCGCCGACTGAAGAACTGGCGGAATCCTTGTGTTCCAACATGCTGTATTACGAATCCGACATCAACAACGGGCGCAAACCCAACACCCCCATTCATGACCGGTTCGGCGGATTTTATGAATGGTATGGCATTAAATCCATCGGGATAAAAACCACGCCTCCCAGGATCGACTTGAACATCCTGGTCAAGGACGATGCCCTGTATCTGACCCGGCTCCATTTCTCCGAAAGCGCCCACCCAGCGGTAGATGACCCTGACTTCAAAGGGTCGCAAATCATCTTGAAGGTCTTGACGTTCTGCCTGAGAACACAAGAATTTGACCCACATCGGCTTTTCGACAACCTGGTGTTCACCTTCGAGCAGGTAGAGGGGGTACTCATCGAGCGGTTCTTCAACCACTACGAGAGAGACGCAAGTTCGCCACTGTCGGACCCGAGGATTTCAGGCATTGTCCCAGCGGACGTCTTGCAAAGGGACTTTGGAGAAGGCTTGCCGGTCAAGCGAGTTCGCCTGATCGTCTCGGTCAATGGCTATGCCGTGGTCAAGGGCGTGACCGAAAGCGACGAATCCCTCGCACCGGCCAGAATCCAGTATGCCAACGGCCAGGTATCCGTGGCCTTTTCCGAAAAAACAGGCCTTTTGATTGCAGATATCGTCAGGAGGCATCTGCAGTAGTCATTGTGATACAGGGTACTAGGCCTTACGCGGTTTGACCCGCGCCGTCGCCTCCGCCACCAGCGGATCGTCCGGCCAGTAATGCTTGGGATAGCGCCCCTTCAAATCCTTCTTCACCTCGGCGTAGGTGCTGCGCCAGAAGTTCGCCAGGTCCTGGGTCACCTGCACCGGTCGGCGGGCCGGTGACAGCAGGTGCAGCTTGACCACCTGGCGTCCGCCGGCGATGCGCGGGGTGTCGGCCAGGCCGAAGAGTTCCTGCAAGCGCACCGCCAGGATCGGTGGATGTTCGCTGTAGTCCAGGCGGATCGACGAGCCCGAGGGCACGCTCAGATG
This sequence comes from Pseudomonas sp. FW305-28, assembly GCF_017351395.1. Taxonomy (NCBI): domain Bacteria; kingdom Pseudomonadati; phylum Pseudomonadota; class Gammaproteobacteria; order Pseudomonadales; family Pseudomonadaceae; genus Pseudomonas; species Pseudomonas sp. FW305-28. The sequence goes on along the minus strand of NZ_JACNDD010000148.1, from coordinate 5,814 downwards.
GTGCGGCGCCAGTTCATCCAGGCGTTGCGGCAACGGCCAGGGCAACAGGTTGTGGACGATGCTCGACAGGTCCAGGTTGGCGAAATGGCTGAGACGCGAGACTCGGCCCAGATACGGCATCAACCAGTGCTCGAGGGTATCCAGCAGCGCTGCGTCGCTGACGTCTGGCCATTCACTCTCGCCCTTGGCCTCCAGTTCAAGGCGACGCAACAAGGCCACCCGCGCCTGCCATTGCCGCAGTTCCGGGGTCCAGGGCAGCAATTCCAGGCCCTTGCGCCGCACCAGGTTCACCAGGGCCTGGCTACGGGCTGACTCATCCAGGCCGGTCAACGGTTCGCGGCTGAGCACCAGTTCGCCGACCTTGCGCTGGCGCTCGGCCCGCAGCACGCCTTCGCGTTCATCCCAATCCAGTTGGTCCACCACGCGGACCTGTTCGGCCAGCACCGAATCGAACAGCGCCGGGTCGAAATCCGTCGCCAGGTAAATTCGTTCTTCCCGCTGGCCCTGGCGGCTACCCAGGTCGGCGATCACCAGCCACGCCTGTTTCATCAGGCTGTCAGCCTCGGCAAACAACGCCGCCCGGCCGTTGGCCAGGCGATACTCCGCGCCACCGGGCCGGCGCTGTTGGGCGACGCGGTCGGGATAGGCCAACGCCAGCAACGCGCCGAGCCAGCGCGGATGATCGGGATCGGCTACGGCCTCTTCGGCCTTGCCCCGCAGGTAACCGCGATATTGCCGGGCCAATTGCCGTGCCCGCTGCACCCCGCCCTGGGCGCCGCGCGCCGCTCGTTCTTCGCCGGACAGCAAGGCCAGGCGACTGTGCAGGTCGGCACCGGCACCGCGCAGAATGTCGCGCTCGCCCAACAGCGCGGCGACATTGCAAGCCATGTCCGCCAGCCCCAGCGCCTGGCCGCGCAACAGCAGATGCGCGATACGCGGGTGAGCCGGCAGTTCGGCCATGGCCTGGCCGTGGCGGGTCAGTTGCTCGCCCTCCAGCGCGCCCAGGCGCTGCAGCAGGTCCTGGGCCTGGGCATACGCAGCGGCGGGCGGGACGTCGAGCCAGACCAATTGCTGCGGCGTCACGCCCCAGCGCCCCAGTTGCAGGGCCAACCCGGCCAGGTCCGCCGACAGAATCTCCGCGCTACCGTAAGCGGCCAATTGTTCATGCTGGTCTTCGGACCACAACCGGTAGCACACACCCGGCTCCAGGCGCCCGGCGCGACCGGCCCGCTGGGTGGCGCTGGCCCGGGAAATGCGCTGGGTGTCGAGCCGGGTCATGCCGCTGCCCGGGTCGAAACGCGGCACCCGGGCCAGTCCGGCGTCGATCACCACGCGCACGCCATTGATGGTCAGGCTGGTTTCGGCAATGTTGGTGGCCAGCACCACCTTGCGCTGGCCGGCGGGTGCCGGGTCGATGGCGGCGCGTTGAGCGGCGAGGTCCAGTTCGCCGTGCAACGGGCAGAGCAAGACGTTGCCGCCCTCGCCCAAGGCCTCGGCCAGTTGCTGATGGACCCGACGGATCTCCGCCTGCCCGGGCAAGAACACCAGGACGCTGCCGGTTTCATCGTGCAGGGCTTCGAGCACGGTCTGCACCAGCCGTGGCTCGATGAACTCGCCAGGCTGGAATGGCCGGCCCCAGCGCACCGTCACCGGGAACATGCGGCCTTCGCTGCGCAGGATCGGCGCGTCGTCCAACAACCCGGCCAGGCGCTCGCCTTCGAGGGTGGCGGACATCAGCAGGATTTTCAGCGGTTGGTCTTCGCGAAACAACTCCCGACCGTTGAGGCTCAAGGCCAGGGCCAGGTCGGCATCGAGGCTGCGTTCGTGGAATTCATCGAAAATCAGCAGCCCCACCCCTTCCAGCGCCGGGTCGTCCTGCAAACGGCGGGTGAGGATGCCTTCGGTGACCACTTCAATGCGGGTCCTGGGCCCGACCTTGCTGTCGAGACGAATCCGGTAACCGACGGTTTCACCGACCTTTTCCCCCAGTTCGCTGGCCAGCCGCTCGGCCGCCGCCCGTGCCGCCAGACGCCGGGGTTCGAGCATCAGGATGGTCTGTCCGGCCAGCCAGGGCTCGTTCAGCAAGGCCAGGGGAACACGGGTGGTTTTACCGGCACCGGGCGGTGCTTCGAGCACGGCTTCGTGGCGTGATGCCAAGGCTTGACGCAGGGCGGGTAAAACTTCATCAATCGGCAAAGAAATCATGCTGGCTCCAAAACAGAGGGCCGAGTATAACGGCGAACTGTTTAGCGTGGTCTGGACTCCAACCAGCAACGCCTCTACTACCTGTTCAGGAGATTGCTATGCGTATTCCCTTTCGCGTGATCGGTGGCGTGCTGGTCGCCTCCCTGCTGACTCAAATCAGCGCCTGTGGCTCGATCTTCTACCCGGACCGCCGCGGCCAGATCGACGGCAAGATCGACCCGGCCATCGCCGCCCTCGATGCCGTCGGCCTGCTGTTCTACATCATCCCCGGCCTGATCGCGTTCGCCGTGGACTTTGCCACCGGCGCCATCTATTTCGAACCGGGCCGCAGCGTCCAGATCGAGCCAGAGAAACTCAAGCCGGCCATCAACCCCGACGGCACAGTCAATAACCAAAAACTGCAGGCGATCCTGGAACGCGAACTGGGCCGCAGCTTCCCACTGGACGATCCTCGACTGATCCAGCACAAAGGCAGCGCGCAACAACTGGCCACCCTCGGTCTGAAACCGGCCGCATGACCGGCGCCACTGAAGGAACGACCGCGCCATGACCACCAGCACCGAACACGCTCGCCTGCTGCGCCTGGCCACCCGGGCGTCGGTGGCCGTGGCCCTCACACTGGTGATCGCCAAGGCCCTGGCCTGGTGGCTCAGCGGTTCGGTGAGCATGCTCGCCGGCCTGACCGACTCGGCCCTGGACGGCGTCACCTCGCTGCTCAATCTGCTGGCGGTGCACTATGCATTACGCCCCGCCGACGATGACCATCGCTACGGTCATGGCAAGGCCGAATCCCTGGCTGGCATGGCCCAGGCGCTGTTTATCGGCGCCAGTGCGGTGCTGATTGCCTTGCAGGCCTTCGAACGCCTGAAGAACCCGGTTCCGGTGGAGGCGCCCTGGCTCAGCGTCGGTGTGATTGTGTTTTCCCTGGGGCTGACCGTGGCGCTGCTGGCGTTGCAGCATCGGGTCATCCGCGCCACCGGCTCCAACGCCGTGCGCGCCGACTCGCTGCACTATCGCTCCGACCTGCTGCTCAACGGCAGCATCCTGGTCGCGCTGGTACTGGCCGGGTTCGGTTGGTATCGACTCGACGCCTGGTTCGGCCTGGGGATCGCCGCGTACATCCTGTGGAGCGCCATCCAGATCGCCCGGGAAAGCTTCGCGGTGCTGATGGATGAAGAACTGCCGCCCGACGTCAGCCAGCGCATGCTGGAACTGGCCTGCGCCGTGCCCGGCGTGCTGGGCGCCCATGACCTGCGTACACGGGTCTCCGGCAACCACTGGTTCGTGCAACTGCACCTGGAGTTGCCGGGGGACCTGACCCTGTCAGTGGCCCACGGCATCAGCGACCAGGCCGCCGATGCCATCCACCACGCTTATCCGAAGGCCGAAGTGCTGGTGCATGCCGATCCGTCGGACGTGGTGAAGCGCGCCAGCGCGTGATGCCGAACACAGAACCGGTGGCGAGGGAGCTTGCTCCCGCTCGGTTGCGCAGCGACCGCAAGATCCTGGGCCTGCTGCGCAGGCCAGCGGGAGCAAGCTCCCTCGCCACAAGGGGATTTGCACTGGATAGTCAGTACGTCACCTGATACCCACGACTGCTCAAGCAACTGCCCTGGGCCTGGCGATAGGTCTGCACCACTTCCGGTGCCGGCGGGTAGGTGTAGTTGCGCGGATCGAACCCGCTCTGCTGCACCGCCCAGCGATAGCAGTCGTAGCCATCCTGATTGACCTGCTCGGGCGACTGGCCGTTGGCCGGATAGGCCACCACATCGAAACTGTTGCCTTGGGGTTGCGGCTGCGGGTTGGCGACCGGCGCATCGACCACGACATAATCCTGGGTGTTGGCTTCGTAGATGTAATAGGCGCCGGCAGCGAGGAAGAACAGCGAACTGCCGATCCACACTTCCCGGGCGTAATCGGGCAGGTAACGAGTGCGGATGCCCCGCGGTGGCGCGACCACGACGTAACGCGGTCCTTGCGGGCGATACCAGTAGCCGCCGGAATAGAAATAGTCCTGGCCGCGATAGGGCACGCGGTAGTTGCGATCCGGGAAACGGTCGATCACATAACCCGGACGGTATTGCGGCCCCGGGCCCCACCCGTTGCCATGCCCATCCGGCCGACCGGGCCAATGCTGACCGGGACGACCGTCATGGTCTGGTCGCGGACCTGCGTTCGGATAGCCATCGTTGCGCCGAGGGATATCGCGGTAATACCCCGGTTGCGGTTCGCGGGTCTGGGTCACGCTGTCGGGCCGGCCCTGGATGGGCAAGTTGTTGCCAGGCTGCGGCGGACGACCGTGAGCGTTAGGGTCCTGCGGTGGGCGATCGTAGCGTTGTCCACCCGGGTTCTGCGGCTTGACCTCGAACTGACGACTGTTGTCACCCCGAATGATTTCGTTGCTCTGCGGCCGCGGCTGGCCCGAGTAACCCTGGCCGTTGCCGCCGCGCCCGTCCTGCCCGCGACCGCCGTCCGGGCCGCCACGGTTTTGCTGATCGTCGGCCATTCCCTGCGCACTGACACTTGCCCACAACAGACCAACACCTGCCAAACGCCAGATGCGCGACTTCATGAAATTCCTCACAACGGTTCAGGGCCTGATGATAAGACTGGAAAAGCCCAGGCCGGTTCTGCGACAGATTATCAGCCACGGGGTTTATTTCGCAGGCATTAAAAAAGGGAGGCCCGTCGGCCTCCCCTTGAGAATTTCGTCCGTGCTCGACGCTTATGACGTCGGCTCACCTCACGCCGTCTTCTGGACGGTGTGCAGCTCGGGGGTCTGCCAGTACCGGTGGGTACTGCGACCGCAGCCGGCCGGATTGGGCGGGCTGCACTGGACTGTTTGTCCGAGCAGTGATCTTGGTGGTAAGCATAAGCCTGGGGTGCCGACAGATGATTGCGAAGATTGCGGAAATAAACATCACTTGCGCAATTTTTAACCCCGGATAGATAATCCTCCGCAATTATCAAGATAAAGGCCCGACCGATGAGCAAACTCGACCGTTATGACCTGAGCATTCTGGCGGAATTGCAGCGCGATGCGCGCATCTCCAACCAGGAACTGGCCGAACGCATCGGCCTGTCGCCCTCCCCTTGCTCGCGACGGGTCAAGCAGTTGGAGGATGACGGCTACATCACCCGCCAGGTCGCCCTGCTCGACCGCAAGCTACTGGGCCTGAGCCTGACGGCTTATGTGCTGATCGGCATGGACCGCCACACACCCGAGCGTTTCGAGAACTTCGAAGCCGCCATCCGCAACCTGCCGCAGGTGCTGGAGTGCAGCCTGGTCACCGGCATGGACGCGGATTACCAGCTCAAGGTGGTGGTGCCGGACATGGACCATTATCAGAAACTGCTGTTGGGGCACCTGACCCGGATCGACGGGGTGACCAGCGTGCGTTCGAGCTTTGTGCTGAACCAGGTGCTCAACAGTACCGAGTTGCCGTTGACTCACCTGCGCAGCTGAATATCGCCATGAACCCTGTTGGAGCCGAGCTTGCTCGCGATGGCGGTGGATCAGCCAAGTCATTGTCAGCCGTAATGCCGCCATCGCGAGCAAGCTCGGCTCCCACAGGTTCCGGGGCAGTCACGCCACCGGTAAGGCGATGA
>NZ_JACNDD010000147.1:0-15773 GCF_017351395.1 Pseudomonas sp. FW305-28 | reverse complement strand
GACGCTTGAGAAGCTGTATCCTGCGAACAACTCATCGGCGCCATCACCCGCCAGTACTGCCTTATAGCCGCTACTGGCCAACGCCCGCCCCAGGATCCAGCGTGCAGCGCCAATGGTGTTGAAACCGATGGTCTCGGCATGGCGCACCGCATCCGCGAAGTGGTCGACCAGTTGCGCCTCGCTGACCGGGACGACTTCGTGCCGCAGCCCCAGGCTGGCGGCAATACCGGCGGCCTGCGTTGCATCGTCGGTGCCGGCGCCGAAGTCGACGGTGAAGGCACTCAGCCCTTCTCTTCCATGACGTGCAGCCAGTGCGGCCACCGTAGCCGAGTCGACGCCCCCACTGAGGTAGCAAGCCACGGGGCCATCCCCCTGGAAGCGATCCTGCACAGCATGGCGCAAGCCATCGACCAGCCGTGGCATCCATTCGCGCGGCGCAGACGCGAGGTGCTGCCGCGCCGCGTCGTGCGCCTCGTCCACCGCGCTCAGCAGCGGTGTGACCCCATAGCCTTGCGTGCTCCATTCAAGCACATGACCCGGCGGCACTTGGTGAATGCCCTCGAACAGCGTCTGGGCTGGCCCGATCGAGGCGAAGAAATGCTGGAACAGCGCCGCGTGGTCCCAGCGGGGCTGCGCGCCAAGCGCGATCAGCGCCTTTATCTCCGAAGCGAGGTGAATGCCTTGGTCCGAAAGTCGATAGAACAATGGCTTTACGCCCCAGCGATCCCGGATGGCAAACAGCTTGCGCCGCCGCGCGTCCCAGATCACACCGGCGAACTCCCCGTTCAGCTCACGAACATAATCAATACCCAACTGCAGGTAACCGTGCGCCACAACCTCGCAATCAGAGTCGGTGGCGAAGCACGCGCCGGCAGCTTCCAGTTTTTGGCGCTGCGCCGCGTATTGGTAGATCTCGCCATTGACGACGACATGCACGTCATCCGTGTGGAAGGGCTGCGTCTGTTCGCGGGCGCCGACCATCGCAAGACGATGAAAACCGATGCCGCACAAGCCGTCCGCCGACAACCACGAAGCGCGACCATCAGGACCACGGTGGCGCAGCGTGTCGAGGGCGGCGTCCAGCGTGACAGTGGGCACAGGTGCTTGGTGATGGCAGGCAACGACGAATCCGCACATAGATCAAGGCTTCCCTGGCAGATTCTGGCCGTGGCGCAACGTACGCGGACGCCGCCCCTGCCACTTGGCTGGCGCATGCTTAGGTCCCTCCGCCGGGGTGTTCTCCCCTTCCGCCAGCCAACGGGCGAGGCTTCGTGCAGTTGGAAAGGTGTAAAGATCCACCAGTTCGGGCCCGGTGGCGGCGAGCGCCGAGAGACGGGCATGCAGCCGTGCCAGAATGATCGAAGTGGCGCCCAGTTCATGGAAATTCTTGTCGGCTTGCACCTGCGGCACATTCAGCTCGGCGCACAACACAATCAGGATTTCATTCATCCATCGAGCTTCATCCAAGCCCCGGGACGGATCTCGTGACGCGAGGCCTGATGACAGTTCCGCACTCAGTGCATCCATGTCAGGCTTGCGATTGCGCGTGAGGGGAAACGCGACGCGGTGAACGAAGCGAACCGGCAACATGTATTTCGGCAACACCTCACGGGCGTAAGCCGCAAGCCGCAGTCCCGGCAATGGTTGTCCATCGACCGTCGTGTAGGCGGCACAGAGGCCTTGTCCCGACAGATGCAAGCAGGCCAGTTGCTCGATCCCCTCGCACCCCGACAGTGCGTGCGCGATGGCGTCTAGCTCGACCCGGTAACCGTTGAGCTTCACTTGCCGGTCCGCGCGCCCGATGAACTCAAGTCCATGGGCGTGCGTGTAGCGCACCCGGTCGCCCGTGCGGTACATGCGCTCCCCGGCGAACCAGGGATCAGGCAAAAAGCTCGCGGCCGTGAGCCTCGGCTTCAAGTAACCTGCCAATTGCGGGCCACCCAGGTACAGCTCGCCAACACAATGCTCCGGAACCCATTGCAGCGTGTCGTCAAGGACATAGGCTCGCAGCCCCGCGAAGGGCTGGCCAATGCGCGCTCCCGGCCGGCCGTCGCCAATACGCGCACAGGTGGCCCACACCGTCACTTCAGTTGGGCCATAGAAACTCCAGGTTTCCAACCCCAGTACCGCAAAGGCACTGGCCAGCGCCGGATCGACCGCGCTGCCGCCGATACAAACCGTGCGCAGGCGTCCAAGGCCGTGACGCTCCAGCCAAGGTGCCAACAGGCGACAAGCGGCTGGCGTCAGCCCCAGGTGCGTAATGCCGTTACGTATGATCGTTTCGTGCAATGCGTTGGGTGACGCGATGCACTGCTCATCAAGTACCGTGAGCGTGTGACCATGGACCAGCGGGCCGAACACCTCCCAAATGGCGAAATCGAAACTCGCGTGGTGCGCCAGGGTCCAGTGCTGCTCCTCGCCCGCAAACATGAAACGGCTGGCCGCAATCAGGTGATGCAGGCTCGCACGCGAGACGGCTACGCCCTTGGGCGCGCCGGAAGAACCGGATGTGTGGATCAGGTAGGCGGTCTCGAATGAATGCACCACAGGCAACCGGCCAAGTGGTGCACCCTGCGCCCTCTCGCACCAACGCGCATAGAGGAGACCCGGTATCGGTAGCCCGGCAGCCACCTCGGCCTGGGAGGATGAAAACACCACGCCGCGCAAGCCGGCGCCCTGACAAGCCTCCACCAACCAGGATTGTGCCTGGTCGGGATGCAGCGGTGCGAAGGTAATACCCGCTCGCAAAGCCGACACCATCGCCAGTACGGTGTCGATTCCCCGCTCCATGAGGATGCCTATGGGACCCTCGCCTGGCATGAGGCGCAGCAGCTCGATCGCCATGCGCCGAGTGGTGTCCTCAAGTTCGGCATACGTGAGCGCCTGGTCGGCATACCGTACGGCTGTCACCCTCGCCCTCTCTCTCCCATGAAGAAGCAAGGCCTGCTCGACCAGATCTTCTGCGGGTTGCGGCACGATGCCCGCCGGACAACACCAGGCAGGCGGCTGCACGAAGCCCAGGGTGCCAAGCGGCGCCGCCGGCAGCTCGGCGAGCCACGCCGCAAAGGTGGGCAACTGTTCAATGCAACGGTCGACGAAATGCGCAGGCACGCAGGTTGGGTCATGCTTCAGGCCACAGGTCCAGGTTTCGTCCTGGGCATACACCGTCAACGCAAGCTCGTACGGCGAGCCTCGCTGCTCGACCAACAAGAGCTGCAACCAAGCGTCGTGGGCGGGTGCAGGCATCACGTTCCAAACGAACGCGACCTGGGTGAGCGCGGTCAGTCCCGGACGCAGCTCGTGCACCCGGGCCCGTTCACGCAGCACCTGGAACGGCACCGCGGCCAGCCGCACAGCCTCGCGCACCTCTGCCTGATTGCGCCGCAGCAGGTCGGCAAAGCTGTCCTCGGCGACCAGTCGTTGGCGCACCGGGAGCACGTTGGCAAAATAGCCGACAGTGTGGCCGAACAAGCGACGTTCCCGTCCATGCATGGGCGTCGCAACGCTGATGTCCGCTGCAGCGCAATTCACATGCAGCCATACCTGAAACAGCGACAGCATGACCACATAAGGTGTGACCCCATGATCACGTGCGCAACGCAGCAGCGTCTCGCGGACGGACGCGGGCAGAACGAAACGACGCTCCCGGGCCCCGGTGTCAGGCATGGACGCGCGCAGGGTGTCCCCCCCAAATGACAGCGGCTGCGGTGGCGAAGCCATGCGCTCGACGAAGGCAGCGATACCCGTCTCTTTTTTCGTCATGAACATCTGTTGCGACGTTGCCAGCGACCAGGCGTTGGCATCGGCCAGGAACGCATCCTGAGCCTCAAGCGGTGCCCCCTCCTCCTCGGCATGGAGCGAGTGCAACTCGCGCAGCAGCAGCGGGAACGACAGAAAGTCGATGACCAGATGGTGCCCGGTAAAGACCAGCAGGCCGACGGTCTGCCCGGCGTTGCCATGGGTGGAGGCCGGCGCGTACCCGACGCTGCCGGCCGCCAGTGCATCAACCGCCTCGCGACTGGCGATCAGCAGGACACAGTGAAAGAGCGTCGCTGCGGTAATCTGGTGGGCACAGCTGAAGCGCTCATCGATAAAGGCCGACAGTCGAGCATGCGACCAATTGCAAGCATCCTCGAACGGTAATAGCTCGGCGTCGCTCAAATCCTGCAATGCGAGCGGATGGGCTAGTGCGTTACCCGTCGCGTCTTCGACGATCTGGCAACGAAGAATCTCATGGCGCTCGAGCAGGCGTCGATAAGCGCGCCGCAAGGCCTCGAGGTCGGGCAGCGTTCGTGTACGCGCGATCCCCAGCATTCCATACGTCTGGGCATCGGGAAACAGCCGCTGATGTCGCCACAGCGATTGCTGGTTCATCGAGAGCGGATGCCCCACCCGCGCCGGGCTCATGAGATGGAACCTCCCACCAGCGAATGCAGGCAGGCCTGGTCATCGTCGAGTTCAAACCAGTTGCGAACCGGCTCGAACGCGAAATCGCCAATCGCGCACAGGCCGATGCCACAGGATGGCGCACGCATGCGCAGCAACTGTGCCATGGCGCCGGCCTCCAGCAGGCAGTAGTCGCGTGCACGGTCGCCATAGGAAGGTTTGATGGCTGCCGGACGCGACACCAGGTAAATGGCAAAAGCCGCGTCACGGTAAAACGGTGCGTTGAAAAGAGGCTCATAGAGCGACTCGTCGAACACCAGGTCCGGTGACAGCAGCCAAAGCTCTCTGCGAAGCGGATGGTAGTAATAGAGCCCGCACGGCAGGCCGTCTACCCTCCCAGCCTTTGCGTAGAGGTAGGTTTGCACTGGATAGAGTGCGCCTGCCGAGGCATACCCTGCATGTGCGGACGCACCTCGCTCCGGCAGCTTCAGGGCATCGAGCAATTGCGCAATGCCTGCCAGCGCCAGCGGTTCGTGGCCAAATGCGCGTACGCTGGCGCCCACGGTTTCGACTGGCGACAGACCTTCGGCCAGCATCACCACGGGCCAGCCAGCGTCGTGGCGGATACCCGTGACGGCAGGTAAATCCAGGTGCGCAGTCTCAGTCACCGCCTGGGAGGCAGCGTACTGTGCGGGTTCGTGCGCCTCGCATTCGCGTGTTGCCTCGACACTCTTTGCCAACTCAGCGATCGAAGGTTCGAAGCTCACGTCCTCGAACTTCAGGCGCAACCCCATTTCATCTTCGATCAGGTTGATGATACGTACCAACTCCATCGAGTTGGCACCCAGACCAATGATGTTGCTACCCACATCAGGCACCACGACCCCGAGCACCGTTTCGACAATGCGTCGAATCCGCTCGACAGTCGACAGTGGCCCGCCGGGCTCCGCATCGATAATGGGCAAAGCCTGATTCTCGAGTTCTCGGGAAAGGGTCATGGGCTGTCAGTTCTTCGCTGCATCGGTTACGACGGGAGCATTCACCTTGTGCTGCTCCACCAAATACAGCTCATAAATCGGACGACGAACGTACATGCCCTCGCCGTAGCCATAGTTCGTCTTCGCGCCGACCGGATGTTCACCGCTCGTCACCTTTTGCAGGAAGGCATCGTACGCAGCACGATCACGCCAGACCGTGACGTGCTTTACCGGCGCCGACGTGTCGCCAGTGGCAGGCAACAGTAAATAGGACTCCATCAGACCGTCGAGATGCTTGGATTGGGCTGCATATTGCTGCTTGTAGAAATTCTGGAATTCCTGCTGCTTCGTCGGATTGACGTAGACGCTGACGATCGATACGACCTGCCCGGCGGAGGTGCTCGCCTGGGGCGCACTCCCACCGCTCGGTTCGGCCTGAGCCCAGGCCTGTCCGCAGGTCAGCGCGGTGAGAAGCCAGAACGTAGCAGGGATCAGTTTTTTCATTTTATTGGTTCTCCAACAAGGAAAGGTTGTCGTAGCCGCCAAGGCCCCGTCAGGGCGCTCAGTTGATTGTTTGCATCAAGTCGTCCATCAGCCTGCGCATGACCCAGTTGCCATCGGACGCCGTCGTGCCAAGCCGCACCACGATCAGATCGCGATCAGGCACCACTACCAGGAACTGCCCTTGGAAGCCGCCCAGGTAAAATGTCCCTTTGGGCACGTGATCGCCCAACGAGTTGAGCCAGTAGCCGGAACCGATCTCCGTGCCAATAGGCAGATCCTGGGCGACAGTGGGACGCAAACTGTCCTGGAGCCACTGTGGAGGCAGGGACACGTCGGAGCGGTGCTTGCCGCGATGTTCATCCAACAGGAAAAGGCCGAGCCGCCCCCAGTCCCGGGGACTGGCGAGCATGAACGAAGACAGCATGTAGTTGCCGTTGGGCGCCGACTCCAGGATTGCGCTGGTCATCCCCAGCGGCTGGAAAAGTTGGCGGTACGGAAACACCAGCGGATCTTCGTCATGTGCGCGCAGGGCCTTGGCAAGTGTGGCGGACAGCAGCTCGTACGAGCCGCCCGAATAACGCCATGCCTGCCCGGGCAGTACCGTCTTCGGCTCGGCGAACGAGCGAGGCGCGCCCGAAGTGCCAAGCACTGCGGCCAAGGCATCCGCATTGGGCAGCGACTTACCCGCATCGGCATGAAGCATCGGCTTCGCGAGCGGCTTGAGCGCCGCGTAGGAAGCCGGGTCGGGCGCGGAGGTCAACATGACCATCAGATCGGACATCTCGCCCAGATACCCCTCCGCCCAGTCGAGGCCTGAAGTCATTCGCAACAGCTGATCGACCGAAATGCCCTTGCGTGCATCGTTCGGCTCTGTCCCCCACTCCGGTCGTAGATCGGTGCTCTGCGGCGTCAACCAGCCACGCTGTACCAATAGCCCTGTCATGAGGTTGGCGACACCCTTGACCATCGAATAGCCAGGCAACGGCGTGTCCGCCGTCACGCCCTCGGCATACTGCTCGCCAATGACCTTGCCATGATGGATCACCAGTACGGCGCGCGTGCTCTTGAGCAGGGCCGAATCATCCTCCATGAAGGCACGCTCCAAAATGTCCTTGAGTTGCGGGTGCGCCTCCACCGGCAATGCCGCCGGATGCGCCGCACTGGACTCGAGCACTTGGGGATAGGACTTCGGCGAGGTCGCGCGTTCGAGCAGCGGCGACGGCGTGTTATCCAGGGTACAACCTAACCCTTCACGGTATTGGCTCACTCGCTTTCCCGAGCGCATCAGGGTCGAAACCGTGTGGCGCTCGCGGTCGATTTCAACTGTAAAGGGGGGCATGGTCGCCAGGTCTTGCAAGCGGATCTGGTTTTCGTTCAGCCCCGAGACGAAGACGCCCGAACACATGATTTTCGAATAGGCCGAAGCCGCGACGAAGAAGGGATTGGGCCCGGCCGGCCTGGACGGGTCATCCGCCGCTACCGCCGATACAGAGGCGCTGAACAGCACCGCCACCGTCCATCCGGCGTAGCGCTGGCCGACCTTCGAGACGCTCGAGAAAAATCTGGGAGTCATACGCTTCACTCTTTTCCTTTGTTTGACGCGGCCATGAAATCGAGCACCGCGGCCAGGTTTGCGGTCGTCAGCGCGGAGAGACTTTCGCGCATGCCGTCCGGCATGGGTCGGGTTCCAAAGACGAAATCGCGCAGCGCGTTGACGAGGTAGGTGCGGTTCTGTCCAATCAGCAGCGGACTCGCGTCGAGATGCTCGTGGCACGTCGCGCAATGCGTCCGGTATTGGCTCTCCCCTTCGGGCGCGGCCTCTGCAGGTTTATCGGCGGCCTGTTTCAGCGACGAAGGCCGGGCCGAAAGGTAATCCACGATCTCATCCAGCTCCGCAGGCGAGTACCCGGACGAGAGCCGCGGCATGACCTTCGCATCAGAACCGGGGTGGCGAAACATCTCCAGGCGATTGCGCAGGAATTCACGCTTCTGCCCCACGATGGAGGGAATCGCCAGGTTATGACCCAGCGCCGTATCGTGACAGGCGGTGCAGTCCTTCGACAGGTATGCGCCGCTCTGGGCACGGGCACCCGACATGACAAGAAGCAGCAACACACCCACCGACCATCCGGCATGTCGACATCTTTGAAATCTAACCATTGGGCACGCCATCCTCGACTCTCTCTTGTAACATCGCTTCGATGCGCTGCTGCAGTGCGCGACGGTCAACCTTGCCGTTGTCGCTCAACGTAATGCCTAGGTTGCTGTGCCAATGGCGCGGCACCATGACCTCGGGTAAGCGTTCGGCACAATGCTGGCGGATCGACTCGATCGATACGCCGTCCTCGTGCTCCACCACCGCGTGCAGCGTCAAACCGCCACGGTCCTTGAGAGGCACCACCACGGCGCGTGCAACACCGGGATACGTCAGTACGGCATGCTCGACTTCCTTGCACTCGATACGGTGGCCGGCGATCTTGATCTGCGAGTCCATCCGCCCCAGTAATTCGATCACACCGTCGGCGCGATAGCGGGCCAGGTCACCGGTCCGGTAGCGGCGTTCACCGGTTCGCCCATCGATAAAAAAAGCCCGCTCGGTGAGCGCCGGGCGCTGCCAGTAACCGTCGCTCAGACTCGCACCGGAGATGGTCAGCTCGCCCGCCACGCCATCGGGGCAAGGCTCGTCGAACACATCCACGATGTCGCAACGCTGACCTCGCAATGGCCTGCCGTAGGGAATGCTGGTCCAGTCCTCCTGGACAGTCGTCACCGGGAACGAGACGGACCAGATGCCCGCCTCGGTGGCGCCACCCAGCGAGAGCAGCCGCGCGCCAGGCGCGAGTTCGCGTAACAGGCCAGGCAAATGCAGTGAGATCCAATCGCCGCTCAGCATTACCCAACGCAAATCGAGGGTGCCTATGCGATCCGTCTTGCCCTTGCCGTAGTCGGCAAGCATTTCAAACAGAGCGGGAGCCGTATTCCAGATCGTGACGCCGTGTCGGCGGCAAAGCGTCCACCAGGCCTGTGGATTCATCCGGTCGGAGGCGTCAGGCAGTACCAGCGCACCGCCCACCATCAACGGACCCAGCATGTCGAACACGGATAGATCGAAGCCTGGATCGGATAATCCAAATACACGACTGCCGGGATTCATGCGCAGGCGTGCGCAGACGTCGCGCAGTGTGTTGGCGACCGCACCGCGCCGCATCATTACCCCCTTGGGTGTGCCGCTGCTGCCTGAGGTGAACATCACGTAGGCAAGCAGCGCAGGATCCGAAGCCATGGACATGGACGGGAGCGGTGCCCGTGGATCTTCCTGCGTCGGCACCGACAGTGTCCGTACGAGGGACAGCCTCGAACTCCACCCGGCGACCTCCTCATCGGCAAACACATGGTCGATGCCATAGCTGTCGATCACGTCAATCACGCGCGCGCGGGGCCAGCGCAACGACAGCGGTACGTAGGCGACACCTGCCATCTGCGTGGCGAGCACTGCAACCACATAGCGCCAGCCCGGCTCAAGATGGATCGCCACGCTGGAGGCATGGGGTGCGTCAGTCTTCAGGTCCAGTGCCACGCGCCGGGCGCGGGTCCACAGCTCTCCGTACGAGAGCGTCCTGTCGGCCGCGATAACGGCGGGAGCATCGGGTGATGCGCCGCAGTGCATGTCGATGTCCGCGAGGTAATCCTGAATGGACACGTCGGTCTGCCCGTCAGCCTGCCGACGGGCCTGCTGCGCCCGTGGCAGCTGCACCCCGCAGCCCTCTCCGAGCCCTTCGGTACCCGCCTGCGCGATCAACGCCTCGACCAGCGCCCGGTATGCGGCGAACATGTCGTCGACCATGCCGGCCGGAAATCGCTCGTCTACAACGTCCCAATGCAGCCGCAGCTTTCCGGCTTCGCCGACAACCTGATTATCAAGCCACACGCCGGCTGTTCGGGTGACGCGGTAGCGCTCGACAGAGCCCTCGGGAAACACGGCCGAGCCATCATCCCCTTGGGCGATGTAAGTGAATACGTAGCGCATCGCATCCACAACCCGCAATTGCGATTGCGTAGCGCGCGCCATGTCGATGCCATCGAACGCGCGATGGTCCAACCCGTCCTGCAGCCGAGCATGCAACGCACGGGCGAATTCGATAAAGGAGCTGGGGCGCTCACCGTCAATCTCCATCCAGAGCACTGAGGTGAAATCCCCGACCACACCATTGACCTCTGGATGCACGAACGGGCGATCGAACAAGGTCAGCGTCAGCGAGAATGCCTTCTTCAGCGACCAGCGTTGCAGTACCGCAGCGAACACAGCCAACAGCAAACTGCTCGCTTGAAGACCCGCACGCAGGGCCAACGACTCCAGCGCCTGTTTCTGCAAAGGGTCGAGTACCATATCGAGTCGTCGCACCGCCAAGGAGCCAGGCAGACTCCCACGAACCGGTAAGTCCGGTGCGCCCGAGAAACAGCCCATGCGCTCGCTCCAATAATGCCGCGCCGCCTCTCGCGCGGCCGGGTTTTCATGGGCTCGCGTGTATTCGAGTACGTCGCGAAAGGAGATCGACAGAGGCGCTAGCTCGGTGGCCGGATTGGCGTAGAGCGTCCAGAGTTCGCGAGCGATGATGCCCATGCTCCATGCATCCGCGTATAGCAGATCGAGCTTCACAGCGAGCATGGCCTCGCCGTCGGGCAGTCGGAACACCTGCAGCAGGAACGGCTCGTCGCGGTTGCCAAAAGGCGTGAAGGCATGCTGCTCGCGCCACCGCAGCAATACCGCTTCACGGGTCTGCGGCGCCAGTTCCGACAGGTCATGGCATTCAATGTGGTAGACACCTGCATCGCGCACCGACAGCAGGCCGCTCGCATCGAGGCGCGCGCGCAGCATGCCATGACGCTCGATCAGGCGATTCCATGCGGCCTCAAGCCGATGCGTTTCGAATCGCGGGATCACCCATTCCTGATAGATATGGGTGCTTCCACCCTCCGGTCCCTCTCGGTGCCGTGCGACCCAATAAGCCTGCTGCAGCGCAGTCGGCAGGAAAGGCTGCGATTGCATCCCGGGATCGGATTCGATCTTCCCGTTCTCGATCGGCGCAATGCCACGCTGGGCCTCGATCAATCGGGCCTGTGCGCGCAATTGGCCGGTTGCCTGCAATTGCGCGATGCTCAGGCGGCAGCCGAACGCTCTTTCGATGGTGCCTGCCAGTTGGAGCACCAGCAGCGAGTGCCCGCCCAGTTCATCGAAGTGGCTGTCAGCATGGACGCTCGCGCTCGGCAACAGCTCACGCCACAGCCCGGCCAACCGGTTCTCGATGTCGCCCTGGAGTTCGACGCGCGCCATGTCCGACAACAAGATACCGGTGCCGGCGAGTGCAAGACGATCGATCTTGCCCGCCAGAGTCAGCGGCATACGCTCGACCAGCCACAGCCGGGCGGGCCGCTCTTCGGGCAGCAACTGCAAGCGCAACGCGGGCCATAGCTGCTTTGAATCGGCCTCGGCGCGGCACTGCACGAAGGCTGACAACCCGTCGGCGCTGTCGACCAGAGCTGCGCGCAACACAGGCGCCAGGCGCTCCAGGCGCGTTTCGAGATCGTCAAGATCAATACGCACCCCCCGTACTTTGATCTGTCGATCCGAGCGCCCCACGATTTCGAGCCCGCAACGTCCGTGTCGCGCGACATCACCGGTCCGGAAGAGACGGGTATCGTTGGCGTCCAGCGGCCATGGGTTCGGCACAAAACGAATGGCGGTCAGCCCCGGCTGGTGCAAGTAGCCATGAGCCAGGGCCGGGCCACTGACGTAAAGCTCCCCCATACACCCGGGACGCACAGGCTGCAGGTTCTCGTCGAGCAGATGCAGACCCACGTTGCACAGCGCCTCCCCTGCTGGAACGACTGAAGGTTCGTCCGGGCGCGCCTGCCAATCACCGAGTTCGAAGACACTGGCGTCGGCCGACACCTCCGAAGAGCCGTAGACGTTCAACCACCGGACGGCAGGCAACAGCGCACGTGCACGTTCCATCAACGCAACTTTCAACGGTTCCCCGCTGAGCGACACCTGCCGTAGTGCGAGCGCGTCACGCCCCGGGTCCGCCTTGATCCGAGCAAGGATAGGCTCCAGCAAAGTGGGGACGACAACGAGGTGAGTCACATGCCAACGCCACAACAGCTGGGCGATCCGTGCCGGGTCGCGGCTCTCGGCATCATCGGCGATCACCAGTGTCGCCCCCGCACACAAGGGGCCGAAGTTCTCCCAGAACACATCGACAAAGCTCGCAGGCGTACGCGACAGCAAGACATCGCCCGGGTGGAGCGGATGATTGCGCAATTGCCAGGCCAGACGGTTCGCCAGCCCCTTGCACGTATTGAGCACCCCTTTGGGCGTCCCCATGCTGCCTGAAGTGAAAATCAGGTAAGCAGGTAGATTGGCCGATGGTGTCCAGGGTCCGATCGACAGGTCATCGGGCCAGGTCGCAGTTTCGACGTTGGTGATTACCGGCCCGCGCCAATCGGACAGGCGTTCTTCGCTGATCGCCGTGTCCGTGATGACAAATCGTGGCCGCCCCTGCCGTAGCATCATCTGGACTCGACCTTCAGGCAGGTACGGATCAATCGGGAGGATCGTCGCGCAGGCTTTCAACACCCCGAGCATCGCCACGACCCAGCGGAACGAGCGCGGCAGCAAAACCGCCACCGTCATGCCGGGCTTGCAGCCTTTGCGCTGTAATTCCAGAGCGACGCACTCCACCGCCCTCGAAAGCTCGCGGTAAGAAAACGCCTGCTGCGCCTCGCGCACAGCGATGCGATCCGCGTGGGCTTGCCATGCCTCCTGGAACAGCACGCCCAATTCAGGAATGGTTTCGGTGCAACGCAGCGCGCCGTCATTGCTCGATGGCGCGCCAATCGACATCACATCCGCGCTGGTATCGCGCGCGAAAGCCTCTAGCACGCTGTCGAACAGTGCGGCGACCGCCTGCGCATCGGCTTCATCGACGCGCACGCTGTCGAAAGCGATATACAGCTGGTAAACACCCGCACCGGAGCAGTCAACCCACAACTTGAACGGATAGTGGGTTTTTTCTTCGCCCGCATACCTCTTCAAACGCAAGGATTTACCGAGGCTTCCTCGTTCCGCTATCTCATGTAGCTTGCGAAACTGGGTGTAGTTGAAGCAGTTGTCGAACAAGGGCACGGACCAGTCACGCTGGATCTCGCTCAGCGGCAGATGCCGATGGACAATGGTTTGTGCTTCCGCCTGGGCGACCCCTGAAAGGTAGTGACGCACCGACATGGCGGTGAGTACCTGCCGGAACGGCAACATGTTCAGGTGCAACCCCAGAACTTCGCTCCCGCCGTCGGTTTCGAGGCGGGTGTGCGTTTCTAGGCCTGTCGTCACCTCGTTCGTACCACACCAGAGCGAAAGCGCTCGCAGATAGCTGGCCAGCAGCACCACTTTCGGCGTGGTGGCACAGCTATTGGCAAGGGCATCGACATGCCGTGCAGCCCCGAATGGCATCTCACGAATCGTGATCTCGGGCCCGCGGCACGCCGCACCGGCTATCCCGCGCGTGAGCGTCGAAGGCACGCAACCCTGCAGACGCTCCCGCCAAAAACCATGCTCTTGACCCGCGGCTATGACCTTACGCTCATGGCGCACATGGTCATGAAACGACAACGAAGGGGCTGGCAGCGACGACGGCACCTGCCCGTCCAGCAGCCCTCCGTAACCGATAAGCAGTTCTGCAAGCAGCGAAGTGGCGCTCCAGCCATCCAGCAAGGCATCGTCGAGCAGTAATACCAAATGCAGCACGTCAGCGTCGGGCAGCGCGAACAGATACGCGGCCCGGCCTACAGGGCAACTGGATTTCAGGTCGACTTCCTCTGCCCACTGACGCACGCTGCGGCCAGACAGATCACCTATGGCCATGGGGGCTTCGACATGGGCATGGACGATCTGCAGCGGCTCGCGAAATTGCGTCAATTCAACCCGTGACCGCAGTACCGGATGCCGTTGCACGCAGTTCGACCAAGCCTGCCTCAACAACGTCTCATCGAGTGGTCCCTCGACATCCACCCAAAGCAGGTCGCGATAAATGGACTGCTCTGCGTACCGTGAGCGGTAGTAAACGATGCCTTTTTGCAGCTCGGACAATGGGAAAGCATCGACTACATCTTCGGCAATGCGGATGCGATCATCGTCATGCAATAAAGAGAACGGTTCTGCGCGTGACACGGCTTCGCTGTGGGCCGCGTTCCAATCCACCTTCTGCGCAAGCTCCGCCAGGGTCTTTGTCTCGTAGAGCAAATCCAGGGAAAGTTGAATCCCCTCCTTGCGAGCATTTTCAATCAATAGCAGGCCACTCAGCGAGTCGCCCCCCAATGAAAAGTAGTTGTCCTGTGCCGCGACTTGATCGTAGCCAAGGTTGGTCGCGACCAGTCGACACAGCAACGCTTCACGTGCGTCGGTGTCCTGCAAGGCCGGCTTGGCCTCGTTAGTCGGTTGTGTGGCGATGCTGCGATAGCGGCAGGCCAGCGCCTCGCTGAAGCGCTCGAGTTCGGGCAAGCTTGTCGATGTGAGCATCACGGCATCGAGCGCGCAATGGTCCAGCAGACGTTCGAGCTGATCGAGCGCCGTCGCCACGGGCAGGCCGCGGGACAACGCCTCGTCCGTTACGGCGCGCGCCCGCAGAAGATGGGCATCGAGCGGGGTAAACGTGACACCCGACATCAACAGCAACACTGCATTGTGCTCATCCGTGATACAGACATCCGCTACCCGCAGCGATGCCGAGGTCTCTCGCACGCACACATAACTGAAGCGGGCCGCCGCGAGCGAGACACTCGCCTGCACACGCTCGAAGGCCACGGGCACCGCGAATGCTCCGGCCTCCATTTGTATCGGCAACAGCGCCACATCCATCACGGCGGGATGCCAGGGCCATTCTCCAAAATCCTGCGCCAGCTGGTCTGTTTGCAGGACCACACGATAGACATTGCCGCAGCGGCTGACGTCTTCGAGGCAACGCCAACGCTCCCCCACCTGCAACCGAGCGGGCACCGAGAACGTACAGGGCTGGGCCTGGGTCGCACAAAACGCCCGAACAAAAGAAGGACAAGTCATTGCCATGACGACATCGAGCGCGCCACCGGGTGTCGCTGTACTGAGCACCACGCCGCTTGAATCGCGGATTTGGACGTCGGTCCCCGCGCAGACGTGCTCTGGCACGCATAGGTGCATGTCCGCCCCCTCGCGCACCAAAGCCGGATTCAGCAACCTGACGTCAACCAGCACACGGGGCAAACCGGCGGCGTCGGCTATTCGCAGGAGCAAGGAGATGTGTGCGGTGCCAGGCAATAGCGCTACACCGTCGACACGGTGCTCGCTCAACAACCAGGAGTGGGCTGGCAGCGTGATGAAGGTGGTGGACTCGTGCCCATCGATGGACGACACCGATGAGTGCACCGCGTCAATCGAGCGCCGTGCCATGCCGGTGTCCAGCCAGGTATCCCAGGCAATCGAGAGCGTGCGCCAGGGCAATGTGCCGGATTGTGCCAGCGCATCCAGATAGGCATTCGCCGAACAATATTCGGCCTGTCCGGGGCCGCCAACCCAGCCGTTGATCGAGCTGAAGAACACCACGAAGTCCAGGGGCACATCGCTGAACACCCGGGACAACGCCTGTGCGCCGGTGACCTTGGCGGCGCATCGCCGCTGAGCCATTTCGATGTCCTTCGTGCGCAGGCCACCGGCGCCGGCGACACCGGCGCAATGGAAAACCCCCTGAATGTCCTGCAGAGAAATACCTGTATTTTGCGCGATGGCTTTAAGCTGGGTGTCGCTTGCCACGTCGGCCTGAACATAGAGGATCGACGTGAATCTCGCCTGAAAGTCGCCCCAGTCCTCCACCGACTCGA
>NZ_JACNDD010000146.1:0-15779 GCF_017351395.1 Pseudomonas sp. FW305-28 | reverse complement strand
CAATATTTGCGAACACCCCCCAACCAACTGTGGGAGCCGAGCTTGCTCGCGATGGCGGCCCTGCATTCAACATCACCTTTGACTGACCTACCGCTATCGCGAGCAGGCTCGCTCCCACAAGATCCGAGGGTGACCGCAGCTTCTGTGGACACCGCAAATCCATTGTGGGAGCGAGCCTGCTCGCGATAGCCCTCACGCCAATCCCTCCTGTTGGCACAGATCTCGCTTAAACAAACCCACAGGTAACCAACGGCGGTTGCCCCACCTACGACAAAGACGTCGCACACCCTCCTTGCCTCTCTGGCGATCCGGGTTGCGGCGTTTTTTTGTTTTGGCTCTTCGGAGCCGGTGGTGCGACCACAGACGGCGCACTGCTCTAAGCACTGACTCATTTCTCGAGACTTTTACAGCTGAGGTGCGCGATGAATTCAAGCTTCTGGAAATCCGGCCACACCCCGACACTGTTCGCGGCCTTCCTCTACTTCGACCTGAGTTTCATGGTCTGGTACCTGCTCGGCCCACTGGCGGTGCAGATCTCCGCTGACCTGCACCTGACCACACAGCAACGCGGCCTGATGGTGGCGACGCCGATCCTGGCCGGTGCCGTACTGCGCCTGTTCATGGGCCTGCTGGCCGACCGGATTTCACCGAAGACCGCCGGCATGGTCGGCCAGGTGATTGTGATCGGTGCGCTGTTCTGCGCCTGGAAACTGGGCATCCACAGCTACGAGCAAGCCTTGTTGCTGGGCTTGTTCCTGGGCGTGGCCGGCGCGTCGTTCGCCGTGGCCCTGCCGCTGGCGTCCCAGTGGTATCCGCCACAGCACCAGGGCAAGGCCATGGGCATCGCTGGCGCCGGTAACTCGGGCACCGTGCTCGCAGCGTTGATCGCTCCAGTGATGGCGGTGGCCTTCGGCTGGACCAATGTGTTCGGCTTCGCGCTGATCCCCCTGGTGCTGACCCTGGTGCTCTTCGCCTGGCTGGCCAAGAACGCCCCCGAGCGGCCGAAAGCCAAATCCATGGCCGACTACCTCAAGGCCCTGGGCGATCGTGACAGCTGGTGGTTCATGTTCTTCTACAGCGTGACCTTCGGCGGTTTCATCGGCCTGGCCAGCGCCCTGCCCGGCTATTTCAACGACCAATACGGCCTGAGCCCGGTCACCGCCGGCTACTACACCGCCGCCTGCGTCTTCGGTGGCAGCCTGATGCGGCCCTTGGGCGGTGCCCTGGCGGACCGTTTCGGCGGCATCCGCACCTTGCTGGGCATGTACACCGTAGCGGCGGTCTGCATCGCGGCGGTGGGCTTCAACCTGCCGAGCTCCTATGCGGCCCTGGCCCTGTTCGTCTGCACCATGCTCGGTTTGGGTGCGGGTAACGGCGCGGTGTTCCAACTGGTGCCACAACGCTTCCGTCGCGAAATCGGCGTGATGACCGGGCTGATCGGCATGGCCGGCGGCATCGGTGGCTTCGCCCTGGCGGCGGGCATGGGGGCGATCAAGCAAAGCACCGGCAGCTATCAACTGGCGCTGTGGTTGTTCGCCAGCCTCGGTGTCCTGGCCTGGTTCGGCCTGCACGGCGTCAAGCGTCGCTGGAGAACCACTTGGGGTTCGGCCGCCGTCACCGCTGCTCGGGTATAACCTGCAACCATGAGTCTGCAATTGAGCTTCGCCGAAGCCAGTGCCATCGGCCCGCGGGAAGAAAACCAGGATGCCCTGCGCCTGGTCACCCCCGCCCCGGCCCTGGCCGCCAGCAAGGGTTACCTGTTCGCCATCGCCGACGGCGTGAGCCAATGCGCCGATGGCGGGCTGGCCGCCCGTTCGACCTTGCAGGCCCTGGCCCTGGACTACTATTCCACGCCACAAACCTGGGGCGTGGCCCAGGCCCTGGACCGGCTGTTGCTGGCACAGAATCGCTGGCTGCAAGCCAACGGTGGCGGGCAACCGCTGCTCACCACCGTCAGTGCCCTGGTCCTGCGAGGCCGGCGCTTCACCCTCGCGCATGTCGGCGATTGCCGGGTCTACCGCTGGCACGCCGATCATCTGCAACGGGTCAGCGAGGATCACGTCTGGGAACAGCAGGGCATGCAACATGTGCTCAAGCGCGCCCTGGGCCTGGATCAACACCTGATCCTCGACTTTCTCGACGGTGAACTGCGCATCGACGAAACCTTCGTATTGCTCAGCGACGGCGTCTGGGCGGTCCTGGGGGACACGGCCATCGCCGGCATCCTGCGCGACCAGCCGGACCTGAACCTGGCCGCGCAGACGCTGGTCAACGCCGCGCACCTGGCCGGCAGCCAGGACAACGCCAGCGCCTTGTTGGTGCGGGTCGATGCGGTGGGCGAAGCCAGCATCGGCGATGCCCTGATCCAGTTGCAGCAATGGCCCCTGCCGCCGGCGCTGAAACCGGGCCAGGTCTTCGAGGGCTGGCAGATCGAAAGCCTGCTCGGCCACAGCCAGCAATCGTTGCTCTACCGGGTACGCGACGGCCAAGGCCAACCCTGGCTGCTGAAAACCCTGCCCGTGCACCTACGGGACGACACCCGGGCCGGACAGGCCTTGCTCTCGGAAGAATGGTTTCTCAAGCGGGTCGCCGGACGACAGTTTCCCGAGGTCCATGGCGTTCCCCAGCGGCAGCACTTGTACTATGTGATGCGGGAGTATCCGGGGGCGACCCTGGCCGAACTGTTCAACCAGGGTGGACCGCTGCCTCTGGCGCAATGGCTGGACCTGGCGCAACGGCTGGTGCGGGCCGTGGGCCTGTTGCATCGAAGGCAGATCTACCACCGCGACATCAAGCCGGAAAACCTGCACCTGGGCGACGACGGGGAATTGCGCTTGCTGGATTTTGGGTTGGCGTACTGCCCGGGCCTGTCCGAAGACCAGGCCAACGTGTTGCCCGGCACCCCCAGCTACATCGCCCCGGAAGCCTTCGGCGGCACCGCGCCCACGGCGCAACAGGATTTGTATGCCGTCGGCGTGACCGTGTATTTCCTGCTGACCGGGCATTATCCCTACGGCGAGATCGAAGCCTTCCAGCGCCCGCGTTTCGGTGTGCCGGTCAGTGCCAGCCGCTATCGGCCGGACCTGCCCGAATGGCTCGGGCAAAGCCTGGAACGCGCCGTCGCGGCGGACCCGGGCCAGCGCTTTGAAACCGCCGAAGAGTGGTTATTGCTGCTGGAACAGGGCGAGCGCCGCAGCTTGAGCGTAAGGCCCAGGCCCTTGCTGGAGCGCGAACCGCTGAAGGTCTGGCGGACGTTGGCGCTGGTGTCGTTGGTGGTGAATGTTGTGCTGCTGTTTTTGGTGTTTCACTCGTCATGACCGTGGCGAGGGAGCTTGCTCCCGCTGGGCTGCGAAGCAGACCCAATCACTTGCGACCGCTTCGCGCTCGAGCGGGAGCAAGCTCCCTCGCCACATAAAACGCCTTACCGCTCGACAGCGCTCCAATACCGGGCAACCCGCTTTGATTCGGTGCAATAAATCCTCTTCAACTCCATTCACACGCCTTCCCCCCTCAATAAATCCGCGCCTTCCAGCCACTTGGCACAACCACTGCATAACCTCTCTCACCATACATAAAGCAACGCCTCCAACGATGAAGGCGGTGCTTCCCGAGAGAACGGGACCAGGACAAAGGCGTCCTCGCTAGCTTGCTAGCGGGACGCCTTTTTTTGTTTTCGTAAAAATTGCCGAGCCAGTCCGATCACCGTGATGAAACGGGCCTGGCTTGCGGAGAACCCTGATGAAAAAACTCAAACTGGTAATGATCGGCAACGGCATGGCCGGGGTTCGAACCCTCGAGGAACTGCTCAAGCTGAGCAACGAGCTGTACGACATCACGGTGTTCGGCGCCGAGCCCCACACCAACTACAACCGCATCCTGCTCTCGCCGGTGCTGGCCGGTGAGCAGACGTTCGAAGAGATCGTGCTCAACGACCTGAGCTGGTACCTGGACAACAACATCAAGCTGCTGCTCAACCGCAAAGTGGTGGAGATCGACCGGGTCAAGCGCCGGGTCATCGCCGAAGACGGCAGCGAAGCCGAATACGACCGCCTACTCATCGCCACCGGCTCCACCCCGTTCATCCTGCCGATCCCCGGCAATACCTTGGACGGCGTGATCGGCTACCGCGACATCGCCGACACCCAGGCGATGATCGACACCGCCAAGACCCACAAGCACGCCGTGGTCATCGGCGGCGGCCTGCTGGGTCTGGAGGCCGCCAACGGCTTGAAGCTGCGGGGCATGGACGTGACCGTGGTGCACCTGGGCGAATGGCTGCTGGAGCGGCAACTGGACAAGACCAGCGGCCAACTGCTGCAGACCGCCCTGGAAAACCGTGGCCTGAAGTTCCGCCTCAGCGAGCAGACCCAGGCCTTGCACGACGCCGGCAATGGCCGGGTCGGCTCGGTGCAGTTCAAGAACGGCGACATCATCCCCGCCGACCTGGTGGTGATGGCCGCCGGCATCCGCCCCAACACCGCGCTGGCGGAAAAATCCGGCATCCCGTGCAACCGTGGGATCCTGGTCAACGACACGATGCAAACCTACGACCCGCGCATCTACGCCATCGGTGAATGCGCCAACCACCGCGGCACTGCCTACGGTTTGGTCGCACCGCTGTTCGAACAGGCCAAGGTCTGCGCCAACCACCTCGCCCAACTGGGCTTCGCCACTTACAAGGGCTCGGTCACGTCGACCAAGTTGAAAGTCACCGGCATCGACCTGTTCTCCGCCGGCGACTTCATGGGCGGCGAAGGCACCGAGACCATCACCCTTTCCGACCCCATCGGCGGCGTCTACAAAAAACTGGTGATCAAGGACGACGTGCTGGTCGGTGCCTGCCTGTATGGCGATACGGCGGACGGCGGCTGGTACTTCCGCCAGATCCGTGAAAACCACGGCATCAGCGAGATCCGCGATCACCTGATGTTCGGCGAAAACGCCTTGGGCGACGTCGGCCACCAAGGCCAGGACAAAGCCATGAGCATGGCCGACAGCGCCGAAGTCTGCGGCTGCAACGGCGTGTGCAAGGGCGCCATCGTCAAGGCGATCCAGGAGCACGGGCTGTTCAGCGTCGATGACGTGAAAAAACACACCAAGGCCGCCAGCTCCTGCGGCTCCTGCGCCGGCCTGGTGGAGCAGATCCTGATCAACACCGTCGGCGGCGCGGCGGACGTCAAACCCAAGAGCGAAAAAGCCATCTGCGGTTGCAGCGACCTCAACCACGGCCAGATCCGCCAGGCGATCCGCGACCAGCACCTGCTGACCATCGCCGGGGCCATGAGCTACCTGAACTGGCGCACCCCGAACGGCTGCGCCACTTGCCGCCCGGCGCTGAACTACTACCTGATCTCCACCTGGCCCGGCGAAGCCCAGGACGACCCGCAGTCGCGCCTGATCAACGAACGCGCCCACGCCAACATCCAGAAAGACGGCACCTACTCCGTGGTTCCGCGGATGTGGGGCGGCGTGACCAATCCTTCGGAACTGCGGCGCATCGCCGACGTGGCCGACAAGTACAACGTACCCATGGTCAAGGTCACCGGCGGCCAGCGTATCGACCTGCTGGGGATCAAGAAGCAGGACCTGCCCGGCGTCTGGAAAGACCTCGACATGCCGTCCGGCCACGCCTACGGCAAATCCATCCGCACCGTGAAGACCTGCGTGGGCAGCGAGTTCTGCCGCTTCGGCACGCAGAACTCGACGCAACTGGGCATCGAGCTGGAACACGACCTGTTCAACATGTGGTCCCCCCACAAGGTCAAGCTGGCCGTCTCCGGTTGCCCACGCAACTGCTCGGAAGCCGGGATCAAGGACGTCGGGATCATTGGCGTCGACTCCGGCTGGGAGATGTACATCGGTGGCAACGGCGGGATCAAGACCGAGGTCGCCGAATTCTTCGTCAAGCTCAAGACCGCTGAAGAAGTGCGTGAATACAACGGCGCCTTCCTGCAGTTGTACCGCGAGGAAGCCTTCTACCTCGAACGCACTGTGCATTACATGCAGCGAGTTGGCATGGAGCACATCAAGAAAGCCGTGCTGGAAGACCCCGAGCGGCGCAAGGCCCTCCACGAACGCCTGAAGTTTTCCCTGTCGCTGGAACAGGACCCTTGGAAGCAACGCCTGGAACAGCCTCAGTTGAAGAAAGAATTCGAGGTCATCCCTGTGAAAAACCTGGAGGTGCCGGCATGAACTGGTTGGATATCTGCGCACTGGAAGAGATCAATATCCTCGGTTCGCGCATCATCAATGGCCCCAAAGGCGATATCGCGATTTTCCGCACCAGCGACGATGAAGTGTTCGCCCTCGATGACCGTTGCCCGCACAAGGGCGGCCCGTTGTCCCAAGGCTTGGTCTACGGCAAGCGCGTGGCCTGCCCGCTGCACAACTGGCAGATCGACCTGGAAAGCGGCCAGGCCCAAGCCCCCGACGTGGGCTGCGCCCATCATCATTCGGCCCGGGTGGAAAACGGCCGGGTGCAGTTGGCCCTGCGGGACGCAAGCTGATGAACCGCCAGATCACTGCCTCGACCTGCTGTTATTGCGGGGTCGGTTGCGGCGTCCTGATCGAGCATGACGACGAGCGCATCCTCGGCGTCAGCGGCGATCCCGCCCACCCGGCCAACTTCGGCAAACTGTGCAGCAAGGGGTCCACCCTGCACCTGACCGGCGACCTCGCCGCCCGCGCCCTGTACCCGGAACTGCGCCTGGGCAAAGGCCTGGCCCGGGCCCGTACCGACTGGGACAGCGCCCTGGATCACGCCGCCAGCGTCTTCGCGGCGACCATCGCCGAACACGGCCCCGACAGCGTGGCGTTCTATATCTCCGGCCAATTGCTGACCGAGGATTACTACGCCTTCAACAAACTCGCCCGGGCGCTGGTGGGCACCAACAACATCGACAGCAATTCCCGGCTGTGCATGTCCTCCGCCGTAGTGGGCTACAAACGCAGCCTCGGCGCCGACGCCCCGCCCTGCAGCTATGAAGACCTGGAGCTGAGCGACTGCGTGATGATCGTCGGCAGTAACATGGCCTACGCCCATCCCATCCTCTTTCGCCGCCTCGAAGAGGCCAAATCCCGCCGGCCGCAGATGAAAATCATCGTCATCGATCCCCGGCGCACCGACACCTGCGACCTGGCGGACCTGCACCTGGCGATCCTGCCGGGCACCGATGTCGCCTTGTTCCATGGGATTTTGCACCTGCTGCTGTGGGAAGACTGGGTCGACCGCGACTTCATCAACGCCCACACCGAAGGTTTGGCGGACCTGAAGAACCTGGTACGCGACTACACCCCGGCGATGGTCGCCCAGTTGTGCGGCATCAGCGTCGAACAACTGCACCAGTGCGCCGAATGGGTCGGCACCTCGCCGAGCTTCCTGTCGTTGTGGTGCATGGGCCTGAACCAGTCCACCGCCGGCAGCGCGAAAAACAGCGCGTTGATCAACCTGCACCTGGCCACCGGGCAAATCGGCCGGCCGGGTGCTGGGCCCTTCTCACTGACCGGCCAACCCAATGCCATGGGCGGACGGGAAACCGGCAGCCTGTCGAACCTGTTGCCGGGCCACCGCGAAGCGGCCAACCCGGAGCACCGCGCCGACGTCGCCCGTTACTGGGGCGTCGAGCAATTGCCCGCCACCACCGGCTTGAGCGCCATCGAGCTGTTCGAGCAGGTGCGCAACGGCAAGATCAAGGCCTTGTGGATCGCCTGCACCAACCCGGCCCAGTCGATGCCGGACCAGACAGCGGTACGCGAGGCCCTGCAAGCCTGCCCGTTCGTGGTGTTGCAGGAAGCCTTCCGGACCACCGAGACCGCCGCCTTTGCCGACCTGCTGCTGCCGGCAGCCAGCTGGGGCGAGAAAGAAGGCTCGGTGACCAACTCCGAACGGCGTATTTCCCACGTCCGTCGGGCCATCGGCGCACCGGGTGAAGCACGGCCGGACTGGGCAATCACAGTGGATTTCGCACAACGCCTGGAGAAACGTCTGCGCCCAGGCCAACCCAGCCTGTTCGCCTTCGACACCCCGGCCCAACTGTTCGATGAATACAAGCAACTGACCCGTGGCCGCGACCTGGACTTGTCCGGCATCAGCCATGCCCTGATCGACCGCCTCGGCCCTCAGCAATGGCCCTTCCCGGATGGCGCCACGGTCGGGACGGCGCGCCTGTACGTGGACGGGATTTTCCCGACCGACAGTGGCCGAGCGCGCTTCGTGGCCGATCCCTATCGCGCCGCCCAGGAACTGCGTGACGCCCGCTACCCATTGACCCTCAACACTGGCCGCTTGCGTGACCAGTGGCACGGCATGAGCCGCACCGGCACCGCCGCGCAGCTGTTTGGGCATGTGAACGAAGCCGTACTCAGCCTGCATCCCGATGAACTGCAGCGGCATCGCCTGCAAGCGGGCGACCTGGTCAGCCTCAAGAGCCGTCGCGGCAGCGTGATCGTGGCGGTGGACAGCGACGACAGCGTGCGCCCCGGCCAAGCGTTCCTGCCCATGCACTGGGGTGATCGATTCCTCAAGGGCGGCGTGAATACCCTGACTCAACCGGCTTTCGACCCCTTGTCGAAACAACCGGAACTCAAGCACAGCGGCGTGCGCCTGGAGCCGGTGAACCTGCCTTGGCAGCTTTTCGCCTTGATCGAAGGCGATGTTCAACAGCATCTGGAGGCGCTGCGCCCCCTGTGCGAGGCGTTTTCCTACGTCAGCCTGAGCCTGACCGGCCGTGAGCGTCCCGCGTTGCTGATTCGCGCTGCCAGCGCCGTTGCACCCGAACCGCAACTGCTCCAGGCCATCGACGAGCAATTGGGCCTGATCGACGGGCCGGTGCTGGCCTATGACGACCCGCGTCGCGCCATCGGCAAACGGGTGCGCATCGAAAACGGCCGCATCACCGCCATTCGCCTGGCCGGCGAAACCCTGGCTCGGCACTGGCTGCAGAACTTGTGGCTCGAAGGCCGTGCCGATGAACAACTGCGGCGCTGGCTGCTGGCGCCTTTGAGCGCGCCGCCAGGCAATGTCGGCGCCGCAACGGGTGGTAGCAAAACCCTGTGCAACTGCATGAACGTCAGCCAGCGTGCGATCTGCGCAGGCATTGAACGTGGCTTGGACTTGCAGGGGCTTAAACAGGAATTGGGCTGTGGCACGCAATGCGGTTCCTGCGTACCGGAAATCAAACGCCTGCTGGTTGCCACTGCGCAACCGCTGGCGGCTATCTCGTGAGGAAAACACTATGAACGCAAAAGTCTGGCTGGTGGGTGCAGGTCCCGGTGACCCTGAATTACTGACCCTCAAAGCCGTGCGCGCCTTGGGCGAGGCCGACGTGGTGTTGATCGACGACCTGGTCAATGCCGCGGTGCTGGAGCACTGCCCCGCTGCGCGCATCATTGCCGTGGGCAAGCGCGGCGGCTGTCGCTCCACCCCCCAGGCCTTCATTCATCGGCTGATGCTGCGTTATGCCCGCCAGGGCAAATGCGTGGTGCGCCTCAAGGGCGGCGACCCGTGCATCTTCGGCCGCGGCGGCGAAGAGGCACAGTGGTTGCGCGAGCATGGCGTCGAGGTGGAGCTGGTCAACGGCATCACCGCCGGCCTCGCGGGGGCGACCCAATGCGATATTCCACTGACCCTACGCGGGATTGCCCGGGGCGTGACCCTCGTCACGGCCCACACCCAGGACAGTAGCAGCCTGAACTGGCAAGCCTTGGCTCAAAGCGGCACAACGCTGGTGGTGTACATGGGCGTGGCGAAACTGAGCGAGATCCGTGAGCAGTTGCTGGCCGGTGGCCTGGCGGCGAACACGCCCGTGGCCATGATCGAAAACGCCTCCCTGCCCCACCAGCGTGATTGCCGCAGCGACCTGGCCTCGATGGAAGCCGATGCCAGCGCCTTCCAGCTCAAGAGCCCGGCGATCCTGGTGATCGGTGCGGTGGCCGGTGCTGCCGAACTGGCCGCATCACAGCCTGCGTGGGTTCAGGCTTCGGCGCTGTAACAAACAACACCCAACCCAATGTGGGAGCGAGCTTGCTCGCGATAGCGTCGGGTCAGCAGCATCAATACTGGCTGACACACCGCTATCGCGAGCAAGCTCGCTCCCACAGGTGTTGCGTTTAACCAACGGTCTTGCGGCAACGCCCCCCTCATTTTCATAAATCCCAGGCAAAGAAAAGCCCGGCCTAGGCCGGGCTTTTCCAAAGCTGTGGGCTAATTACTTAGCTTGAGCTTCAACCTGCGCTTCTACGCGACGGTTAACTGCACGACCAGCTTCAGTGGCGTTGTCGGCAACTGGGCGGGTTTCGCCGTAGCCAACAGACTGAACGCGGGACGATTCAACACCGTACTGGTTGGTCAGAACTTGCTTAACGGCGTTTGCACGACGCTCGGACAGTTTCTGGTTGTAAGCGTCAGGACCGACGGAGTCAGTGTGACCTTCAACAGTGGTGCTGGTGGATGGGTACTGCTTCATGAAGTCAGCCAGGTTCTTGATATCGCCGTAGCTGTTAGGCTTGACGACCGACTTGTCGAAGTCGAACTTGACGTCCAGCTCAACACGAACGACTTCGGCAACTGCTGGGCAGCCATCAGCGTCAACGGTTACGTTGGCTGGGGTGTCAGGGCACTTGTCGACGTTGTCGCACACGCCGTCGTTGTCGCTGTCGGAGCAGACTTCAGCCGGAGCTGGAACTGGAGCAGCAGCAGGCTTGGAGCCGCCACCGAAGTTCACACCGATACCAACGCTTGGCGCCCACTCGGTGTCGCCCTGGTCGATGTTGTACTGAGCTTCAACGCCGGCACGGGCGTAGAAGTTCTCGGTGAAATACAGCTTGGCGCCGCCACCAACGTTGGCGAAGGTAGAACGGTTACGACCGTTGCTGCCATTCTGGTCGATGCTCTGGTCGGAGAAGCCGGCCGAAACGTAAGGACGCAGCATGTCGCCTGGGTTGTTGAAGTGGTACAGGGCGTCCAGAGCGGTGTTGGCGCCCTTGACGTTAGTGCCGTCGTCGGTACGTGCGTTGTGCACTTCGTCGTAGGCCAGACGCAGTTCAACGTCGTCGGTCAGAAAGTAACCAACCGAACCGCCGAACAGGTTGCCGTTGTTCTTGAAGTTACGAGCGCTGTCGAATTGTTCTTTCTTGGCGAAGCCTTCGATTTCAACTGCGCCTTGGCCTTGTGCCAGAGCGCCGAACGAAGTGGCAGCAATCAAAGAACCAATGGCAAAGCCCAAGGTGTTTTTCAGTTTCATCCGTTAAATCCCCATCTGGTGATTGTGAAGCAGTCCCGCAAACCGGGGGACAACTCGGCGGCAAGTCTATCAGAACTTGCCTACACGTAAGAGATATTTGCGCCGAACTAAGTTTCAGCAATGCCCGCAAATTTCTCACGCAATTTGTCAAGAGCGCGCTTGTAACGCATTTTTGTCGCGCTCAAACCCATGTGCATTATGTCTGCGATCTCCTGGAATTCCAGCTCTGCGACAAATCGTAGCACCAGAATTTCCCGGTCGATCGGGTTTACATAGACCAGCCAGCGATCGAGTCCACCCTTTTCCTCGGGCTTGGGCGCCTTATCTTCCGACGCTTCCTCGAGAGGGTCCAGGCTCAACGCGTCCATCAAGCGACGCTTTCGCCGTTCCTTGCGATACTGCGTGATGCATTCGTTGTACGTGATGCTGTAGAGCCAGGTCTTGAACTTCGATTTCCCCTCGAAGTTCTTCAGGCCATACAGCACCTTCAACATCACCTCCTGACAGACATCGTCAGCATCACGATCGTTCCCGAGATAACGCGCACAAACGTTAAATAAAGTTCTCTGGTAGCGACGCATCAACTCTTCATAGGCGCGTGTTACGTGGAACAGCTCCGTATGCGCGCGCGCGACCAACTCCTCATCGGAGAGATCACGGGGGTCGTAGCGCGTGGATAGCGATTGGGGTTTGTTCAAAACAAGTCGGGCCGACAGTCTAGGTCAATGTGCGCCGCAGCCTGTGGTAGCAGGCATTTCGCGGCGGCATACATTAGCAGGGTTTGCCGGGTTAGCGGCTACTCACATGCTGTTCCAGCAGGATCCGATTGGAAAGCGACACCAACTCGCCCTCCTCGGTCAGCAATGTGGTTTTCACCGTGCCGATCTCCTCGATCTGGCCTTCGACCTCGCCAACACGCACTTGTTGCCCAACCTCATACAATTCACGCACATAGATTCCCGCAAGAATCTGACCGGCTATTTCCCGGCTTCCCAATCCCATTGCCAGCGCAACCGCCAGACCAACGGTAATCAATACGATCACGATCACATGGTTGAGCAGGTCAGTCTTGACCTCCAACTGGCTGATCGCCACCGAAATACTGATGATAATCACCAGGCCCTGGGCGATACGCCCCACGCCAGCGGCATAGTCCAGCCCGACGCCTTCGGCCGCTCCGCGCACCAGCCCATTGGCCAGTTGTGCCAGCAGGACACCCACCAGCAACACCAGCGCAGCACCAAAAACCTTCGGCAAATACAATGCAAGCATATCGAGCGTAGCTGAAACTCGCTCAAGGCCAAGGGATTCTGCTGCGGAAACCAGGAAAATCAGCAATACGAACCAATAGACGATCTTGCCGACCAAGGTCGAGATCGGCACCTGGATGCCGCCACGGGACAGCAACTTGGTCAGGCCGGTGCCGCCCATCAGGCGATCGAGACCCAGCTTGGCGAGCAACTTGGACAGCAGCGTGTCCAGCAGCTTGGCCACGACAAAACCCAACAACAGCACCACCAACGCCCCGAAGAGGTTCGGGATGAAGTTGGCTACCTTGGTCCACAACGCAGTCATTGCCGTGACGAGGCTCTGGGTCCAGAGATCAAGTTCCATATTCAATCAGCCTTATCAGCGGTGCGAGTAACAGGTTTACGGCGGGAAACCGGCGAGACATGGGCCGATCCGTTATTCAGGGCGATCATCAGTGCGGGCAACCAGCGGCCCAGCAGACTGAACAGATCGCCCGCGCCGACCTGGCGGTTGGCGGTTTTCAGTACACGTCCCAGGCATGCATCGTCGTCCCGGCTGGACGGCGAGGCCTTGAGCATGTCGCGCAAAGACTGTTCAAACGGATCGTGCATACGCACCTCTCGTGATGTCTGTGGAAGACGCGATCAAATTTCGTCGGGTCACATGAAACCCCTGTCACACCCAGCGCAAACGGCGGAACAACCACCACTGCCCCAGTGCCACGCAGATCATCAGCAGGCACGCGACCATGAAACCGTAGGGGCTTTCGGAAAACGGAATGCCGCCGACGTTGATACCTAAAAGGCCGGTGAGAAAACTCATCGGCAGGAAAATCCCGGTGACGATGCCGAAGCGGTACATGGTGCGGTTCATGCGCACCGAAAGGCGCCGGTCTTCGGCCTCCAGCACAAGCCCCACGCGCTCTCGAGTCAATTCCAGCTCCTCGAGGTAACGGGTCAGGCTGTTGTTCAATTCGTTCCAATAGTCGCCGTCGTCATCGAAAAACCAGGGCAGCTTGAGCCGCGTCATCTGGCCGAAGATGTCCCGCTGTGGCGCCAGGAATCGCTTGAGTCCGGCGGCCCTTCGACGGATGTGCAAAATGGCGTCGTGCTCGGGGGTATACCGTTCGTCGGTATCAAGCTTTTCTTCCTCGCCATCGACGATTTCGGACAGGCAAGTGACCAGGTCCTGCACCTTGTTGGTGAGGTATTGCGCCATATAAAGGATGAGTTCGGAGGCCGTTTTCGGCCCCTTGCCCTCGGCCAGTTGCGCCAACAGTTCATCGGTGGCGCGCAACGGACGCAGGCGCAGGGAGATCACCCGCTGGGCGGACGCGAAGATCCGTACCGACACCATGTCTTCCGGCTCGGCGCCCGGGTTGAGGTTGATCCCCCGCAGGAACAGCAGCAGTTCGGCGTTGGGCAACGGCAACAAGCGCGGCCGGGTGTTCTCTTCGAGCAGCAGGTCGCAGTTGAATTCGCTCAGGCCGCTGGATTTGCGCAGCCAGGTGTGGGTTTGCGGATGACTGCGATCCCAGTGCAGCCACAGGCTTTCGTGGGCCTGCAACTGCAAATCGTCGAGTTCGGTCCGGGCTATGGAACGCGCGCCGCCTTTACCGTCCAGCACCAGGGCATGCACCAGCCCCCATTGCGCGTTTTCTTCCTCGAACATCCTCATCCCTTATGGCTGTGGCGCTTCATTCAGGCATTTTCAGCGGGCTTGGCGAAACGATCACGCCGTTGTTGTCGGCGTAGACATACTCGCCCGGGCGGAACGTCACGCCGGCAAAGGTCACTGCCACATTGAGCTCGCCGACACCACGCCGGTCGGTCTTCATCGGATGGCTGGCCAGGGCCTGGACCCCGAGGTCGGTCTGGGCGATGACGTCGACGTCGCGGATGCAACCGTAGATCACCAGCCCTTCCCAGCCATTTTTCGCGGCTTTTTCCGCCAGCATGTCCCCCAGCAGTGCCCGGCGCAGGGAACCGCCGCCGTCGACCACCAGCACCTTGCCGTTGCCCTTGAGTTCAACCTGCTCCTTGACCCGCGAGTTGTCCTCGAAGCACTTGATGGTCACGATTTCGCCGCCGAAGGAATCGCGGCCACCGAAATTGCTGAACATCGGTTCCAACACCTGCACCAGTTCCGGGTAGGCGTCGCACAGGTCGGGCGTGAGGTAATGGTTCATCGAACAACTCCTGGAAGGCTGGAACGTCAGACTGAATGAGCAACCGTTTGTGACTGGAACTGCTTGAAGCGTCATATCTTAGCCGCAAGCCGACCAGAGCGAAATGCCCTTGTCAGAGCCTTCGCCTCAAACCGCCTCGGCCAACTGGGGCTGTTCTGCCAGCAGGGGGGCCTGTTGATCCTCGAGCCAACGCGCCACCAACGGCCAGACCTCAAGGTGGGCGGCCTTGCTGACCAGCATCTCGACATGACCGAAATCGTCAGTGAAACCCTGTCTCCGGCCCAGGCAGACAAACTGCTTGTGCACGGAGCCGATCTGATCGAAAAGCTTGCGGCAAGCCCAGGTCGGGTCCTGGTGATCACCCGCGGCACTCACCGCCAGCACCGGCAACTGGACATCGGCCAACCCGGCCCACCAGTTCTTCTCGGCATCGCCGAAACGCCCGAACAAACCGTACCAACGCATACTTTCCAGGGCCAGGCCGATAGGCTCGTCCTCGGGGCCACGCTTGAGCCTCGAGCCGGATAACTGGGCAAAGCGCTTGAGAATGAAGCGACCGCTCCATTCCACCGGCGGAATCTTCAGCGGCCAGTAGGTGCGGCTGACCTGGGTGCCGAAAAACGCCGCCGACGCCACGGCAGGCTCGCCCAGGTAGTGGCCGCCCAAGGCTGCCGCCAGGGTGATGCCCCCCAGGGAATGACCGATCCAGTGGGGAACCTGCCCGCTCTGTTCACGCAC
This sequence comes from Pseudomonas sp. FW305-28, assembly GCF_017351395.1. Lineage (NCBI taxonomy): Bacteria > Pseudomonadati > Pseudomonadota > Gammaproteobacteria > Pseudomonadales > Pseudomonadaceae > Pseudomonas > Pseudomonas sp. FW305-28. The sequence continues at coordinate 362 of NZ_JACNDD010000146.1, read as the reverse complement.
GAAGGCGCCAATGGCCGGCAAGTCGTAGCGGGCGTAGTCGGCCACTCGATTGTGGCGATAGCCCTGGTTGCGCTGGGAGAGCCCATGGCCGCGCATCTCGGGAATCCACACGTCGTATCCCAGGCGTGCCAGGTACGCCCCCAGGCCCAGGCCCTTGGGCGAATACCAGAAGCGCCGGTTGGAAAAACTGCCGTGCAACAGGATCACCGGGACGCCGCGGATCTGGCCGGCATCGGCCATGCCCAGCCGGGTCACGGCCAGTTCGACGCTGTAGTCCGGGCTGTTGCCGGGTTTCAAGCGATAGACATCTTCGCTCAGATCACCGCGCCGCTCGGCGCTGATCAGGGCGACAGGAAAAAGGT
>NZ_JACNDD010000145.1:0-15786 GCF_017351395.1 Pseudomonas sp. FW305-28 | reverse complement strand
ACTCTATCTGCTCCTTCCTGGCTTCGATGAACTGAAGCCCTGCACCTTCGAAACCTACTTAACTCGTTGAATCTCAAGGAGTTTTCCGTTTCGACTGCGCCGGAAGTGGGGCGAATTATAGACGTCCAGAATTTGCCGTCAACCCTTAATTTGATTTTTCTATCTACAGCCCGACATGACACTTAAATATGCCCGGTATATAGACGGAATCGCTGCACATGCGCAATATACTGCTCAACGCAGCCTCCCCCCGCCTTTATTCTGGACGACACTTCGTAATGACGCTCCCCCCACATCGCAGCCTGGCCTCCACCCTGTACCCGGTTGCCTTGCTATTGATAGCCATGGCTTCCATTCAAGCAGGAGCCTCCCTCGCCAAAAGCATGTTCCCGATAGTGGGTGCACAAGGCACTACGACGCTGCGCCTCATTTTTGCCAGCCTCATCATGCTGTTGATGCTACGCCCCTGGCGCGCCAAGCTCACCGGCCAATCCCTGCGCACGGTGATCGTTTACGGCATGGCACTGGGCGGTATGAACTTCCTCTTCTATATGTCAGTTCGCACCGTTCCACTGGGCATTGCCGTGGCGTTGGAATTTACCGGGCCTCTGGCAGTCGCCATTTACGCCTCCCGCCGGGCGATCGACTTTCTCTGGATTGCCTTGGCAGTGGTTGGCCTGCTGCTACTCATACCGACCGGCGCGACCAGTGCCGGTATCGATCTGGTTGGCGCCGGCTACGCGCTGGGTGCCGGTGTCTGCTGGGCGTTGTACATCCTGTTTGGTCAGAAAGCCGGAGCGGACAATGGCGTGCAGACCGCAGCACTGGGCGTCATGATCGCGGCCCTGTTCGTCGCACCTATCGGCATTGTCCACGCCGGCGCCGCACTGCTCACACCGAGCCTGATTCCAATCGCCCTCGGCGTCGCCATCCTGTCCACAGCCCTGCCCTACACACTGGAAATGATCGCCCTGACTCGAATGCCTGCCCGCACCTTCGGCACCTTGATGAGCGTCGAACCGGCAATCGCGGCCTTGTCGGGGCTCGTCTTTCTCCAGGAGTACTTGCCCCTGGCCCAGTGGATGGCCATTACCTGCATCATCCTCGCGTCGGTGGGCGCAACGCTGACCATGGCCAGCACCGCAAAGCCTGCTGTCGCGGTAGATTGAATCGGGATTTAACGAAGGTCTGGCATTTGCCGCGCATTTAGGCCATGTTTAGGCCAGTAACCTAATGCCAGACATGGATTTTTTCATACAGGACGTCATGAACGCTTCAAGCAAGAGCGCACACGATCGCACGCAGACATAAGATCCGCGGCGGTCATAAGGACGGGAATGAAACGAATTTTGATACTGATCGCCGTACTTGCAATAGCGGGCTGTGCGGCAACATCGAAAAGTGAAGTCAAACGCGGCAAAAAGGGTCTTCACATCAATTGCTCCGGCCTGTCCTCATCCTGGGACCAGTGCGCTGCCAGTGCCGCCAATTCATGTGCTCCCAAGAGTTACAAGGTCATTGCCAAGTCCGGCGACGCCGTCGAAGAACCAGGGGATTATCCCTTCGGGCTCAATCCCGCCGGCTATACCAGTCGCAGCATGATCGTCATCTGCAAATAGATCAGCTTAGCCAAGCCCCTGTTCGGCGATTCGACGACTGATTTCCTCATGGCTGGACTTGAGGACATCACGCTGGACCTGCGGCGTGACCAGCATCCGCGCGACAACCAACGCCCCCACGCATTGAGACAGAATGGCCCAGGCCAGGCTGTCGCTTCCCAATATCCGTGCCCAGTTTTCGTGCAAACGACAGATCCATGTTTGCGCCGCCTCCTTCACCTGGACATCCGATCGTGCGATCTCAGCGCCCAGTACCGGTAACGCACATCCTGCCTCGGGCTGCTCGACATGGCTCATGCTCAAGTACTGCTTGAGGCAGCGCTCCAGTTTCATCGAGTCCATGGCGCCGTCGCCGCTCAAGCGATCCAGGCTTTGAGCCAACTCCCGCTCAACAATGGCCTTGAAAAGCTCATCCTTGGACGAGAAGTGGCTATAGAACGCACCGCCACTCAACCCGATCGCTTTCATCAGGCCGTCGACACCGACCGTAGAGAAACCGGATTTCTTGGCGGACACGGCACTGCTGGCGAGCAGTTTCTCGCGGGTTTCCATTTTGTGATTGGCTGAATAACGCATGGTCCTGCCCCTGATTGCTCACCTTGACGCTTGCCGGACCTTAGCATAACGTCCGTTTAGTTAACGATCGTTTACCCATGAGGCTGACCATGAATAATAAGAAGGTCGTACTGGTTGTTGGCGCGGGCGATGCCACCGGCGGAGCGATTGCCAAACGCTTTGCGCAGGAAGGTTTCGTGGCCTGTGTTACCCGTCGCAGCGCTGACAAACTCCAGCCGCTTGTGGATGGAATCCGCGCTCAAGGCGGCGAAGCCCACGGGTTTGCCTGTGATGCACGTAAAGAAGACGATGTGATTGCACTCATCGAGCAAATCGAGAACCAGATCGGCCCGATCGAAGCCTTTGTGTTCAACATCGGCGCCAACGTCCCCTGCAGCATCCTCGAAGAAACCGCACGCAAGTACTTCAAGATTTGGGAGATGGCCTGTTTCTCAGGTTTTCTCAATGCACGGGAAGTGGCCAAGCGCATGGTCAAGCGCCAACGCGGAACCATCCTGTTTACCGGGGCGACGGCGGGATTGCGCGGCGCTTCGGGGTTCGCTGCATTCGCAGGCGCCAAACATGGCATCCGCGCACTGGCCCAAAGCATGGCCCGGGAGCTGGGGCCGCTGAATATTCATGTGGCCCATGTGGTGGTGGATGGCGCCATCGACACCGACTTCATCCGCGATCATTTCCCGGAAAAATATGCCACCAAGGATCAGGACGGCATCCTGAATCCTGAACACATCGCCGACAACTACTGGTATCTGCACAGCCAACCTCGCGACGCCTGGACCTTCGAGCTGGACCTGCGCCCCTGGAATGAACGCTGGTAAGCCCTCCCCTCACAACGACAAGAGAGCAGGTACCATGAGCAAATCAGTGGAGTTTTACTTCGATCTCGGCAGCCCGACCACGTACCTGGCCTATACCCAGTTGCCGGCGCTGTGCGCGCAGACAAACAGCCAGTTGATCTATCGTCCGATGTTATTGGGCGGCGTCTTCAAGGCAACCGGCAACGCATCACCGGCGACAGTGCCAGCCAAGAACCCTTACCTGTTCAAGGATCTGAATCGCTTCGCCAAGCGCTACGGCGTCGCCTTCCAGTTCAATCCATACTTCCCCGTCAACACATTGCTGCTGATGCGCGCGGTGACCGCCATGCAACTGCGCCATCCCGAACGCTTCGAGGCCTTCGTCGATTGCCTGTTCCGCGCCTTTTGGGTGGAGGCCCGCAACCTCAATGACCCAGCGACTGTCGCAGCTGTCCTGAACGAAGGCGGTTTCGACGCCGACCATGTGCTGGCCCTGACGAACGACGAGCAGGTCAAGCAAGCACTCAAGAGCGCCACCGAAGACGCCATCGGACGAGGCGTGTTCGGTGCCCCGAGCATGTTTGTCGGTGACGAGCTGTTCTTCGGCCAGGATCGGCTGGACTTCGTCCGTGAAGCCCTCGCCTGATGCTCTACCTCAAATCGCTATCGTCCGGGTGTTGAGCCACTGCAGTGCGTCACCGTCCAGCAACGGGCTCAATCGACGCTGAACCTCGGCGTGGTAGGCGTTGAACCAGTCTTTTTCGTCCTGGGTCAGCAGCGAAGGCTCCAGGCAACGGGTGTCGATCGGGCACAGCGTGAGGGTTTCGAACTCAAGGAACTCGCCGAACTCGCTGCTTCCGGCTTCGCGATTCAACACCAGGTTCTCGATGCGCACACCCCAGCGGCCGGGACGATAAGTGCCCGGCTCGATCGAGGTGATCATGCCGGCCTGCATCGCCGTTTGCGGCGCGGCAGCGGCTTGATAGGCAATCACCTGCGGGCCTTCGTGGACATTGAGGAAATAGCCGACACCATGGCCGGTACCGTGGCCGTAATCGACCTGCTCCGCCCAGATCGGCGCACGGGCGATGGCATCCAGCAAGGGCGAAAGAATGCCCCGCGGAAACTTGGCCCGGGACAGGGCAATCACACCCTTGAGCACACGGGTGCAGTCACGTTTCTGCTCGGCGGTGGGCGTTCCGACCGGCACCATGCGGGTGATGTCAGTGGTGCCCCCCAAGTACTGGCCCCCGGAATCGATCAGCAACAGGCCATCACCTTCGATGACGGCATGGGCCTCTTGCGTGGCATGGTAATGGGGCATCGCGCCGTTGGCGTTAAAGGCGGCGATGGTATTGAAGCTCAGGGAGACGAAATCCGGCCGACGTGTGCGGGCGGCAGTCAGGTGCTCGTCGATGGTCAACTCGGTGATACGCTCGCTCCCCCAGGCCCCTTCCAGCCAGGCGAAGAATTCACAGAGCGCCGCGCCGTCCTGCTCCATGGCCCGACGGATGTGCTCGGCGTCGGCCAGGCTTTTACGGGACTTGGCCAACGTCGTTGGATTGAGACCTTCGATCAGCTTCACGCCACTGCCCAGGTTATCCAGCAAGCCGACCGTCACCCGCGCTGGGTCGACCTGCAGATTCGCGCCGTCCGGCACTTCGCGCAACGCGGCGGCGGCTTCGCTGTAATCGCGCAGGGTCACGCCGTCCTGCTCCAGAACCGCACGCAGCGCTGCGTCAACCTTGTCCAGGGCCACGAACAGCGTTGCTTGCTGCTGGCTGATCAAGGCAAAGGAAACGAACACGGGGTTGAACGACACATCTGCTCCGCGCAGGTTGAACAACCAGGCGATGTCATCCAGCGTGGCGATGAAATGCCAGTCGGCACCACGCTCCTGGAGGGATTCGCGCAGCTTGGCGAGTTTTTCGACCCGGCTGACGGTCGCCTGGGGCGGCAAATGGGCGTAGACCGGTTGATCCGGCAAGCCTGGGCGATCGGTCCAGACGTCCTTGAGCAGGTCGATGTCGGTGCGCAACCGCGCGCCGCGTTCGGCGAGCTTGCCGCCCAGGGTGCGGGCCGATGCCACGGCCATGACCGCACCGTCGACCGCAACCACTGCGCCTTCAGGCGTTTGTTCGGCCAGCCAGTCCAGGGGACCGGGCTGGCCTGGAATCAGCTTGACCAGCTCGATACCACTGCCCTCCAGCTCCTTGGTGGCCTGCTCCCAGTAACGGCTGTCGGCCCAGACGCCGGCGAAACTGCCGGTCACGATCAAGGTACCCACCGAACCATGGAACCCCGACAACCATTGCCGCCCCTGCCAATAGCCCGGCAGGTATTCAGACAGGTGCGGGTCGGCCGATGGCACCAGCAACGCGTGAATACCCTCGCGGCTCATCAGTTGGCGGATTCGGGCCAGGCGCTGGGGAACCAGTCCATGGGGCAAAGGCTCGGTGCTCATTGTTTCTCCTGCTCATTGATATTGTTGTTCGATGCCGAATTCGGCTTATGGGGTCGTGGCCCAGAACGCCGGCGCAGTCGCGCACGCCGCCTTGATCAGCCGCACCGCCTCGTCGATATCCTGCTCGGTGGTAAAGCGCCCCAGGCTCAAGCGGATGGTCCGCCCGGCCGCACGGGCGTCGTGCCCCAGGGCCAGCAGCACGTGGGACGGGGTGTTGTGCGCCGAATTGCAGGCCGAGGTCGCGGAAAATGCAATCGATGCGCCCAATGTCGCCGAGTTGAACTCACCTTCGTTGAACGTCAGGCTCAACGTGTGGGGAATCCGGCGGCTCGCACTGCCGTTTATACGCACACCAGGCAACGCCAGCAGCGGCTCGAGCAAACGATTGCGCAACCGGGCGATTTTAGCGAGCTCTTCGTCGAATGCCGCGGCTGCCAGTTCGAATGCGGCGCCCATGGCTGCAATCTGGTGGGTCGCCAGGGTTCCGGAGCGCAAACCGCCCTCATGTCCACCGCCATGGATCTGCGCCGCTAGCCGTGACCGGGCACGGTCGCCGACGTAGAGCGCACCGATGCCCTTGGGGCCGTAGATTTTATGCGCGGAAAAAGACATCAGGTCCACCGGCCAGCGAGACAGGTCGATCTGCACCTTGCCTGCGCCCTGGGCCGCGTCCACATGGAACAACGCAGCGTGCTCGCGAACGATCTCGCCAATGGCGATGATGTCGTTGACGGTGCCCAGCTCGTTGTTCACCAGCATCAGCGAGACCAGGAACGTGTCTTCGCGCAACGCCTCGCGAACCGCTTGCGGGCTGATCAGGCCCTCGGCGTCCGGTGCCAGCCAGGTAACCGCGACGCCACTTTCCTCGAGCTGGCGCGCTGTATCGAGAATCGCCTTGTGCTCGATCAGGCTGGTGATGACATGGCCGGCGGAACCACTGCGTGCCTGGGCCACACCCTTGAGGGCCAGGTTGTTGGATTCGGTGGCGCCGGAAGTCCAGACGATCTGTTCGGGCTGGGCCCCCACCAATTGCGCCACCTGCTGGCGGGCACGCTCCACCGAGCACCGGGCCTCCTGGCCGAAGGCATGGGAACTGGACGCCGGGTTGCCGAAGTTGCCGTCAAAACCCAGACACTCGACCATGACCCGGATAACCCGCTCATCCACCGGCGTGGTGGCGGCGTAATCGAAATACAAAGGACGTTTATTCATAGGAAACTCGCAGAGCCTGCTCCGGGATCAGGCGCCCTCGTTGGGTTCGAGACAAGCAATACCTGATCAAAGACCTTAAAGAAGTCGGACTTCATTTAAAAGTGCGTAGGAACGCTCCTGAACAGCGAGCTTAGCAGGCATCGCCTCGAAGCTCAGCCCTCAACTGATGCTTTCGAGCAACAACGGATACATAGAAGCGACCAACAACAGCGCCATGCCCCAGTTGAACATGCGCAGCCAGCGACGATCACGCAACAGGTTGCGCAACAGGCTGCCGCACACCACCCACAGGCTCACGCTTGGCAGATTGATCAAGGCAAACACCGCCGCAATCACCAGCACATTGAAGAAATAACCCTGGAGGGGCGTGTAGGTACTGATGGCGCCGATGGCCATGATCCAGGCCTTGGGATTGACCCATTGGAACGCCGCTGCGCCCCAATAGCTGATCGGCGTATTGTTCCCCGGCTGGCTGTCCGAAACCGGGCCGGAATGGGCTATTTTCCACGCCAGGTACAACAGGTACGCCGCGCCGATGTAGCGCAACGCGGTATAGAGCAGTGGATAAGTCTGGAACACCGCGCCCAGGCCAAGGCCCACCGCCAGCACCAGGGAAAAGAAGCCGCAGGTAATACCCAGCATGTGCGGAATGGTGCGGTTGAAACCGAAATTCACACCCGAGGCCAACAACATGGTGTTGTTAGGACCTGGCGTGATCGAAGTCACCAGGGCAAACAGGGCGAAGCCCAGCAGCAGGTCAAGCGAAAGGGTCATGTCAGGTCAGTCCATCAGGGGCGGTCAGTCAAGTCATGACCCTACCCCACGTCCAGACCCAAACCCACGGACAGTTGGGCAAAACTTTGAGCGGTACAGTCCCTCAGCTAGACCGGCCAGGCTGTTGCACGACCTGCTCGGCACTCATCTGGCCCTGATCGTCGAACCCCACGTTTTTCTGCGACGAGCCAAGCAGCTCGGCTTTTTTCGCGTGATATTCCTCGAATGAAAGGCCACGGCGATTCAAGGCTTCAAGGGCCAGCTCGCGGGTCTCGTCGGCGGTGTAGGGGCGCAGTTCCGGGGAAGAGCTGGCGCAGCCGCCCAGGAGGGTGGCGGTCAAGAGCAACAAAACGGCAAAGGTACGGTTCATGGCGGGTGTCCGGTGTTCTGGGGTTGGGCGATGAACAAAGGCTACCCGCCGGTCCTGCGCGGCAGAAATCAACCCTCTCGATAGTGGGTATTGCCTGCCTGGATCAGCCGTTGCGCTTAATCGACCAACTGGCAATGCAGCGCGTTGTCCAGGCTGCGCTCGATATTGCGCAACACCTGGAACGAAGCGAACGTCACGGCCTTGGCGCGGTGAGCCTGGATCAGCCGCCAGAAGCCCTGCTCGCCCTTTTCGACACTTCGAAGTGCCGCCTCGCCTGCCTCGCGGGTCTGCCACTGCAAATAGTTGAGCACGCGTCGACCATCGTCGCTGGCCTGGATACTGGCACTCAGGAACCCCTGGTGGTCCCTGGCCAGGCGCTCGGTCTGTTCCGACAAGGCGGTTACCAGCGCCTGCTGCCATTGAGGTTCGATGTCGAATTCCATCAGTTGGGTGAAACTGCGATTGTTCCTTGTCGATTGCATGAAAGGTCCCCTATGCAGGTCAGGCGAATCTTGCGATCCGAAGGCGTGCAGGGTAAAACCTCTAGTTAACTTGAGGTCAAGCAGTGAATTGAAACGATGGCGCAGATCGATATCCACAAGGAACTCACCGTCGGCCAAGTGGCCGCCCGCAGCGGCGTGGCGGTCACGGCCCTGCACTTCTACGAGTCCAAGGGGCTGATCAAAAGCACGCGCAACCCGGGTAACCAACGTCGTTACCCACGGGCGGTATTGCGTCGCGTGGCACTGATCAAGGTCGCCCAGCGCCTGGGCATTCCGTTGGCGGAAATCGGCGAGGCGTTGAACAACCTGCCAGACAACCGCGCCCCGACGGCCGCCGACTGGCAAACCTTGTCGGCGCAGTGGAGCCGGGACCTGGACGAACGCATCAACCAGTTGGTGGCGCTGCGTGATCGACTCAACGGTTGCATCGGCTGCGGATGCCTGTCGATGGAAGCTTGTCCGCTGCGCAACCAGGGCGACGTACTCGGCCAACGCGGGCCGGGGGCTCATCTGCTGGAATAGCCTTGAAGCGTTCGTCGGCCCCTGCGTCCAGCCAGGGTCGCTGGCCTATAGTGGAGGAGCGCAAATCGACGAAGACTCTCTTCGCCTCCCTACAAAAGGAGAAACGTCATGGGCGTCAATGCCATTCCCGAAGGTTTCCATAACATCACGCCCTACCTGGGCATTCAAAAAGCTGCCGAAGCCATCGACTTCTACAAAAAGGCCTTCAATGCCACCGAGGTCATGCGCCTGGCCATGCCCGACGGGGGCATCGGCCATGCCGAGCTGCGGATCAACGGTTATCCGATCATGCTTGGCACGCCTTGCGATCAAGGCCCCTTGAGCAATCCGGACCAATCGCCATCGGTCGGCCTGCATTTATATGTCGAGGACGTGGACAGCGCATTTGCCCAGGCCATTGCCGCCGGCGGCACGGTGATTTCCGAGGTCAAGGACCAGTTCTACGGAGATCGCAGCGGCACCCTGAAGGATCCCTATGGGCATCTGTGGTTCCTCGCGACGCACAAGGAAGATCTGAGCCAGGACCAGATCGAGCAACGGGCCAGGGAGATGTTTCAACAGGGCTGACCGTGTCTGTGGCTAGGGGCCCCGCTCCCTAGCCACAGAAGACACTGAAACTAAACGCGAAACATTTTCTTTCAACTTCCCTTTCGGGATTCTGCTCGCTCGTTCGTCTTAATTAGATGCAGCAGGCCGCGTCGGCAAAAGCCACGGCCTGCCTTTTTGGGTTCACGGTGTTGCAAAGCCCGCAATACGGAACCTTTCATCGAATCAAGACGTTCAATCATGTCGAAGAAATCCCGCTCCAAACTCTGGTTCCTGGTCCATAGCTGGCTGGCATTGCCCATCTGGTTCTTCGTGCTCATCGTCTGCGTCACCGGCACCCTGGCGGTGGTCAGCCAGGAGATCGTCTGGCTGGCCAACCCCGACATGCGGGCCAACAAGCCTTCGGACGAGGCCACGTCGCTCAGCTATGACCAGGTGATCGCCGCGATCAAGCAGGCCCAGCCGCAAACCCAGGTGCAAAGCATCATCCGTCCGGACGAGTCGCATTTTGCGCTGGAAGTCGGCGTGACCTACCCCGACGGACGCCCCGACACGGTCTACGTCAACCCGTACAGCGGCGTCATCCAGGGCTCGGCGCCGACATTCAATTTCCAGGCCTTCACCCGCGCCCTGCATGGCTGGTGGCTGGTGCCGTTCACCAATGGCTACAGTTGGGGCTGGTACCTGGTGTCGTTCCTGGGCCTGCCCTTGCTCGCGTCCCTGGTGACCGGGCTGGTGGTCTACAAGCGTTTCTGGAAAGGCTTCTTTCGTCCGACCCTGCGGATTCGCCATGGCGCACGGATTTTCTGGGGTGATTTCCACCGGCTCAGCGGTATCTGGTCGATCTGGTTCATCGCGGTCATCTCCGTCACCGGCACCTGGTTCCTGATCCAGGCCTTGCTGGGCGACAACCAGATCTCCATTTCCAGCGAACCGGTCATCCCGGTGGTGGCCCGTGAAAACGTGCCGTTGGCCGTTGACGGCCAGGCGCCACCGCAGTTGAACCTGGACCGGGCCATCGAAATCGCCCAGCAACGCATCCCGGGACTGGAAGCGAGTTTCATCAGCCTGCCCGGCAATGCCTACAGCCATCTGGAAATCGGTGGCCGCGGGTGGTATCCGCTGATGTTCCAGACCGCCACCATCAATCCCTACAACGGCGACGTGGCCGCCTCCCGGTTGCTGTCGGACCGCACGACCCTGGAGTTCGTCACCGAATCCATGCGGCCCTTGCACACCGGGGACTTCGGCGGCCTCTGGATCAAGCTCATCTGGTTTTTCTTCGGTCTGATCCTGAGCATGATGGTCCTCAGCGGGCTGCTGATCTGGACCAAACGCACGGCCCTGGCCACCGCCAATGCCTTCAAGCGAAGCCAGAAACCCACCCGCGGCGCCCGAATCGCGCAGGCACTGCAACCGTCCGTCCACCGTGAATCGTCGGAGGGCAGCCTGTGAACCCGTCCAATACCGCTTCATCATCACCGTCACGCCTGAGCCTGTTCTGGCATAAATGGCGCTTCCATCTCAACGTGTTGTTGCTGCTGATTCCCCTGGGATTCATGCCCAAATACCTCTCCGAAGCCGCCCTGTTCCGCGGCGATGCAGGGCTTGGCGAGCGGGACATCGGCGAAGTCCAGGTCGGTCCCTGGAGCCTGCGCCTGGCGGAGTTTCGCAACGAAGCCCCACGGACCGAAGGGCCCGCCGGGCCGATGAAGCACTTCAACGCGGCCCTGTGCCAGAGCTGTATCGGCCAGGTCAAGGCCACCTACCTGCGCATCGGCAAGCCTCGTAGCCTGCGGGCCGCCGGGGTGATTTTCTTTGGCTCGCCCTATCGCATGGGCGCCTTGTTGCCGGTCCCGCCAAAGACCCAGCCCGATGCCGAACTGTGGATAACCCTCGAGGGTTGGGACGGTTCGATGCACCAGGCCTCCATTCCCCTGAGCCAGGCCTCCCCGGCCACCCTCGCCTGGCTGAAGAACCAAGGACCCAAACCATGACCTTCCGCGCTTTATCCAAGGGCCTGGCGCTGCTGTTCTGCGCAGGCGCAAGCACCAGCGTCCTGGCCCACAACCCGATGTGCGAGTGCAAGGCCATCGACGCCGAGCAGATCCAATGCACCGGCGGTTTTTCCGACGGCAGCGGCGCACCCGGAGTGACCCTGGACGTGATCGGTTATGACGAAACCATCCTCGTCCCGGGCAAGCTCGGCGCCGACTCGAAGCTGACCTTCAAGAAACCGAACGCTGAATTCTACGTGCTCTTCGACGCCGGCCCCGGCCACGTGGTGGAAATCGACCAAGCCGACATCGAGGCCCCATGAGCAACGCCACGACTCAAGTCATCCGCCCCGCCGGCGCGGGCCATGAAACCCTGTATGTGTTGCTGTTGTGCCTGGTCATCGTGCTGGTGGCCGGGTCCGTGGTGGCCTGGCATGGAAAGGCCGAGGACACGCCTCACCTGGCCTCGAACCAGCTCGACGCCCGCCGCGACCTCAGCGCCGCCGAGCAAGGCATCTATGCCGACCTGCGGGTGACCCTGGATGAAATCCGCTTGCTGCGCGAAGACCAACCCAGCCTGCCCAGTCCGCCAACCCTGGCCGAAGAAGGCTTCGCGCCGTTCGCCCAGGACGCCAGTTCCGTCAGCCGGGGCGGCCACGCCTGGCAACAACTGCAGGACCAGGCCTACTTCGGCGCCAGTGCCAATCCGTCGGTGGCCGGTTCGTTTCTGATGCGCATCGGCGAAACGTCCGACGCCGCCCCGGACATCTGGCTCAACCGCGGCACTGGCCTCGCGACGCCCTCCGCGCTGGACGATGCGGCTTTGTCCGCCGCCGGCTGGCAACAGATCGTCGCGCAATTCGATGCCGGCGTAACCCGCCAGCACCGGCACTGACCCCACGCCCTCATTCGAGAGAAGACCGTTTGCCCATGCCTATTGCATCTCAACGCCGACCCTTGCTGCGCTTGCTGTTGATCGGCCTGCTGGCCTGCCTGTTCACCTCGCCGGTGAGCGCCGAAACAGCCAAGCGCCTGCGCATTGGCATCACCTTGCACCCGTATTACAGCTACGTAGCCAACATCGTCGGCGACAAGGCCGAGGTCGTGCCGCTGATCCCGGCCGGTTTCAACCCCCACGCCTATGAACCACGGGCCGAGGACATCAAGCGCATCAGCGGCCTCGACGTGATCGTGCTCAACGGCGTGGGCCATGACGACTTCGCCGACCGCATGATCGCCGCCAGCGAAACCCCGAACGTCAAAGTGATCGAGGCCAACGAAAACGTGCCCCTGCTGGCCGCCACCGGCACGGCGGCCCGAGGCGCGGGCAAGGTCGTGAACCCGCACACCTTCCTGTCCATCAGCGCCTCCATCGCCCAGGTCAATAACATCGCCCGGGAACTGGGCAAGCTCGACCCGGACAACGCCAAGGCCTATACCCAGAACGCCCGCGCCTATGGCAAGCGCCTGCGGCAGATGCGCGCCGCCGCCCTGGCGAAGCTGACCCAGGCCCCCAATGCCGAATTGCGGGTCGCCACGGTGCACGCCGCCTATGACTACCTGTTGCGCGAATTCGGCCTGGAAGTGACCGCCGTGGTCGAGCCGGCCCATGGCATCGAACCGAGCCCCAGCCAATTGAAGAAAACCATCGACCAACTGCGGGAGCTGGACGTGAAGGTGATCTTCTCGGAGATGGATTTCCCCTCCACCTACGTCGATACCATCCAACGTGAGTCAGGCGTGAAGCTGTACCCGCTCTCGCACATTTCCTACGGCGACTACAGCGCCGAGAAGTACGAAAAGGAAATGGCCGGCAACCTCGACACCGTGGTCCGGGCGATCCAGGAGTCCGGCGCATGACCGTCCAGGAACCCCTCACCCTGCAACGCGTCGGCCCCTTGATCGAGTTCGCCGAGGTCAGCCTGAACCTGGGACGTACCACCATTCTCGACAACGTGGCCTTTCAGGTGGAACCCGGCAGCATCCATGCCCTGGTCGGTCCCAATGGCGGCGGCAAGAGTTCGCTGATCAAGACCTTGCTGGGGCAGATGCCGCACCAGGGACGCTTGAGCCTGCAATGGCCGGCCGACCCCGGGGTGATCGGCTACGTACCCCAGGCGTTGGAATTCGACCGGGGCCTGCCCATGACCGTGGACGATTTCATGGCGGCGATGTGTCAGCGGCGGCCGGCCTTTCTCGGCTTGAGCAAGCATTACGCCGGCGCCATCGGCCAGGCCCTGGAGCGGGTCGGCATGCAGGACAAGCGCAAGCGGCGCATGGGCGCGCTGTCCGGCGGCGAGCGCCAGCGGGTGTTGCTGGCCCAGGGGTTGATTCCCTCGCCGCAATTGCTGGTGCTGGATGAACCGATGTCGGCCCTGGACGAGGCCGGTATCCAGGTGTTCGAACGGCTGCTGCAGGACTGGCGCCAGGCCGGGATCACCGTGCTGTGGATCGAACATGACCTGGAAGCCGTCGGGCGCCTGGCCGACCGTGTCACCGGCCTGAATCGCCGCGTGCTGTTCGACGGTCCGCCACGCCAGACCTTGACCCCGGAGCGGCTGCTGACGCTGTTTTCCACCCATCCACGCACGAACGGGAGCGCGGCCTGATGAGTTATGAAGCCTTTCGCTTGATGGTCCAGGGTTGGGCCTCGGCCGGTTACCTGCCTGAAGCGCTGGCCTATGGGTTCGTGGTCAATGCGTTGTTGGCCGGGCTGTTGATCGGCCCGGTGCTGGGCGGCCTCGGCACGCTGGTGGTGGTCAAGCGCTTCGCGTTTTTTTCCGAGGCGGTGGGCCATGCGGCGCTCACCGGCGTGGCCATCGGTATCCTGCTCGGCGAACCCTACACCGGGCCTTACGGCAGCCTGTTCGGCTACTGCCTGTTGTTTGGCATCCTGCTCAATTACCTGCGCAACCGCACCGGCCTGGCGCCCGATACGCTGATCGGCGTCTTCCTGTCGGTGTCCCTGGCCCTGGGCGCCAGCCTGCTGTTGATCCTGGCGGGCAAGATCAATGTGCACATTCTGGAAAACGTATTGTTCGGCTCGGTGCTGACGGTCAATGGCAATGACCTGCTGGTGCTGGCGGTGGTCGGCTCGCTGGTGATGGCCCTGGCCTTGCCGCTGTACAACCGCATCATGCTCGCCAGCTTCAACCCGCAACTGGCGGCGGTGCGCGGGGTGGCGGTCAAGACCCTGGACTACCTGTTCGTGGTCCTGGTGACGCTGATCACCGTGGCGGCGGTGAAAGTCATCGGTGCCATTCTGGTGGGCGCGTTGCTGGTGATCCCCGCTGCGGCGGCGCGCCTGCTCAGTCAATCATTGAAAGGCTTTTTCTGGTGTTCAGTGCTGATCGCCACCGTCAGCACTTTGTGCGGGATCCTCGCGCCGATTGTGTTCGACCTGCCGATCCCGTCCGGCGCCGCGATCATCCTGGTGGCCGGCATCGCCTTCGCCCTGAGCGCCATCGCCCGCGGTGTCGTCCCCAGCCTCAAAGGGAATCTTGGATAAATGGTTTTTTCATTGCGACAACTGACCCTGGCCGTCGCGTTGTGCGGCGTGGCCGTCACCTCGTCATTCGCCAGCGAAAAGGTTCGTCTGCTTGCATCGCTGCCAGTCACCTATGGATTGAGCGAAGCGTTGCTCAAGGGCACCGAGGTCAGCCTGGAGCGGGCCGCGCCCGCCAATCTGCCCGGCACCCGCCAGAGTGCCTACTTCAGCGGTCGTGGTGCACCGGCCTTGAGCAAACTGGCCAGCGCTGCCGACGGGGTGATCGGCCTGCGCTCGCTATGGCCGGACGATCCGCTGTACCCCATGGCCCGACGCAGCAACATCCGCATCGTCGAAGTCGATGCCGCACGCCCGGTGGACGGCGCCCTTCCCGGTATCGCCTTGCAACCGGGCAGCACCGACGGCCTGGCGAGCCAGCCATGGATGGCCAGCCATAACCTGGGGCGCATGGCCGACGTGATCGCCGCCGACCTGGTGCGCCTGGCCCCGGCGGACAAACCGAAAATCGACGCCAACCTGGCGGCACTCAAGCAGCGCCTGCTCAAACTCAGCGCCGACAGCGAAAAACGCCTCGCCAGCGCCGATAACCTGAGCGTGGTCAGCCTGAGCGAACACTTCGGCTACCTGATCAGCGGGCTCAACCTGGACGCCATCAGCACCGATACCCGGCCTGATACCGAATGGACCGCCGAAACCCTCAAGCAATTGAGTACGACGTTGAAGGACAACGACGTGGCGCTGGTGCTCCATCATCGCCAGCCTTCGGATGCGCTGAAGGCAGCCATTGCCGAGGGCGGCAGCCAGTTGCTGGTGCTCAGCATCGATGCCGACGACCCGGTGGCGGAGCTGGAAAGTAATGCAGTGCTGGTCGTCACCGCGCTGACGGGAGGCTGACAAC
>NZ_JACNDD010000144.1:0-15960 GCF_017351395.1 Pseudomonas sp. FW305-28 | reverse complement strand
TGGGATTCAGGTGCGAGGCAGGCTGATCACCGCCGTCAACCCACCCCCCGGCGTTTCTTCCAGGCTCAACTGCCCGCCCAGGCGTTCGGTGGCTTCCCGGGCGATGGTCATGCCCAGGCCGACACCGCCAGAGTTGCGATTGCGCGAGCCTTCCAGGCGGAAAAAGGGCTCGAACACCGCCTCGCGTTTGTCCGCCGCAATACCGGGGCCGTGGTCGATGACCCGGATCAATACCTGATGCTGCTGGTCTTGCAGGGCAATCAAGGCATGGCCGGCGTAGCGCAGGGCGTTGTCGATGAGGTTGTTGAGGCACGAGCGCAGTGCCATGGGTTGCACCTGCAGTGGGGCGCAGGCGCCGCTGACCTGCACATCGGCGCCCTGGTCCTGGGCGTTTTCGCTCAATGATTCCACCAGGGCCTGCACGTCCATCCATTGCAGCGCTTCGCTGGTGCGTTGTTCGTGCAAGTACGTCAGGGTGGCATCGAGCATGTCTATCATGTCGTCCAGGTCCTGGCGCATCTGGCCTTGCAGCTTGATGTCATCGATCTGTTCCAGGCGCAGCTTGAGCCGCGAGAGCGGCGTGCGCAGATCATGGGACACCGCGCCGAGCATGCGCGAACGCTGCTGCACCTGCTCGCGGATCCGTTGCTGCATCAGGTTGAACGTATGGGCTGCCTGCCGTGCCTCACGGGGGCCGTTTTCATCCAGCGGCGGGCTGTCGAGGTTTTCGCTCAGGCGCTCGGCGGCATCGCTCAGGCGTTGGATCGGTCGGGTCAGGAGCTTGGCGCCGTACCAGGCCGCGATGATCAGGAACACGAATTGAAAGGTCAGTGGCACCACCGGGCCGCCGAACCAGGGACGCGGACGGCGGTTGGGGGGCGGGCCGAAGCGCTGGGGCCCTTCGCCTTGTTGGCTCATTCCTGGCGGTGGCCCGGGGGGCGGCTGGTCGTAATGGAAAAACCAGGCAAAGGCCAAGAGATGCGCCAGGACAATCGCCAGTAGCAGCACGCCAAACAGGCGGCCAAACAGAGAGTCCAGGCGCAGTCGCATCAACCGATGTCCCGGGCGTCGAACAAGTAGCCCTCACCGCGGACGGTCTTGATCAGTTGGGGGGCCTTGGGATCGTCGCCCAGCTTCTGGCGCAGGCGCGATACCAGCAAGTCGATGCTGCGGTCGAACGCTTCGATGGAACGGCCGCGAGCCGCGTCCAGCAGTTGTTCGCGGCTGAGCACCCGGCGCGGTCGTTCGATGAAGACCCACAACAGGCGAAACTCGGCATTGGACAGGGGCACCACCAGTCCGTCGACCGAGATCAGTTGGCGCAGCACGCTGTTGAGCCGCCAGTTGTCAAAACGGATATTGGCCCGCTGCTCGGTACGGTCGTCACGTACCCGGCGCAGGATTGTCTGGATACGCGCCACCAGTTCCCTGGGTTCGAACGGCTTGGCCATGTAGTCATCGGCGCCCAGTTCCAGGCCGATGATGCGGTCGGTGGGCTCGCAGCGGGCGGTGAGCATCAGGATCGGAATGTCCGATTCGGCGCGCAACCAGCGACACAACTGCAAGCCGTCTTCACCCGGCAGCATCAGGTCGAGCACGACCACGTCGAAGTGCTCGGCCTGCATCGCCTGGCGCATGGCCGCGCCATCGGTGACGCCGCTGGCCCGTATGCTGAAACGGGCCAGGTAATCGATCAGCAGCTCGCGGATCGGCACGTCGTCGTCGACGATCAGCGCGCGGGTACTCCAGCGCTTGTCGTCGTCGGACACTTTTTGATCGTCAGAATTTGCAACAGGGGTGTTCTGCATGGATGCATCATCTGCCAGGTAGGCTGCCAACCGCAAAGAAGGCGGCGAGGTTGAGGCTTCAGCATAGGCGTCGTGCCGCGAGGCGTGAAGCGCTGAAAGAGCGGGTTGCGGCGGCGGACGGTAGCGTGTCGACGTGTTGTACGCATGTCATGAATGTATCGGCTTCGACACAAAGGCCGCTATTGTCCATGCTGCTGGGGGGACGATGAGATTTACCGATCATCGGGTCCCGCACGGGCGCTCGTTCCGCTACAATGCGCGCCGATTTCGACTTGCCTGAGAGCCCGCTCATGTCCGCCTGCCAGACGCCCATTATCGTCGCCCTGGATTTCCCCACCCGTGACGCCGCCCTGAAGCTGGCCGACCAGTTGGACCCCACGCTTTGCCGGGTCAAAGTCGGCAAGGAACTGTTCACCAGTTGCGCTTCGGAAATTGTCGGGACCCTGCGTGACAAGGGTTTCGAAGTGTTCCTGGACCTGAAGTTCCACGACATTCCCAACACCACCGCCATGGCGGTCAAGGCGGCTGCGGAGATGGGCGTATGGATGGTCAACGTGCATTGCTCCGGTGGCCTGCGCATGATGGCGGCCTGCCGTGAAGTGCTGGATCAGCGCAGCGGCCCGAAACCGTTGCTGATCGGCGTGACCGTGCTGACCAGCATGGAGCGCGAGGACCTGGCCGGGATCGGCCTGGACATCGAGCCCCAGGAGCAGGTGCTGCGGTTGGCGGCGCTGGCGCAGAAGGCCGGCCTGGACGGTCTGGTTTGTTCGGCCCTGGAAGCTGGCGCCCTGAAAGCGGCCCACCCGTCGTTGCAACTGGTGACCCCGGGGATTCGTCCGGCGGGCAGCGCCCAGGACGACCAGCGTCGCATCCTGACCCCGCGTCAGGCGCTGGACGCCGGTTCCGACTACCTGGTGATCGGTCGCCCGATCAGCCAGGCCGCCGATCCGGCCCAGGCGCTGGCGGCGGTCGTGGCCGAACTGGCCTGATCCAACCCTGAAGGGCCCTTGTGGGAGCGAGCTTGCTCGCGATAGCGGTATGTCAGTCAATAGCAATGTTGACTGACAGGGCCTCATCGCGAGCAAGCCCGCTCCCACCGTTGTTTTGTGTCAGACCTTGAGTACGAGTTTCCCGAAGTTCTCCCCGCTGAACAGTTTGGTCAGCGTCTCGGGGAAGGTCTCCAGCCCTTCCACAATGTCTTCCTTGCTCTTGAGCTGCCCTTTGGCCATCCAGCCGGCCATTTCCTGCCCGGCGGCGGCGAACTGTGAGGCGTAGTCCATGACCACGAAACCTTCCATGCGAGCCCGGTTGACCAGCAGTGACAGGTAGTTGGCGGGTCCCTTCACCGCTTCCTTGTTGTTGTACTGGCTAATGGCACCGCAAATCACCACGCGGGCCTTGAGGTTCAGGCGGCTGAGCACGGCATCCAGGATGTCGCCCCCGACGTTGTCGAAATACACATCCACGCCTTTGGGGCATTCGCGCTTGAGGCCGACGTGGACGTCTTCGTTCTTGTAGTCGATGGCCCCATCGAAGCCCAATTCATCGACCAGGAATTTGCATTTGTCGGCACCGCCAGCGATGCCCACCACACGACAGCCTTTGATCTTGGCAATCTGCCCGGCGATGCTCCCCACCGCACCGGCGGCGCCCGACAGCACCACGGTCTCGCCGGCCTTGGGCGCGCCGACGTCCAACAGGGCGAAATAAGCGGTCATGCCGGTCATGCCCAGGGCGGACAAATAACGTGGCAGCGGTGCCAGTTTTGGATCGACTTTGTAGAAACCCCTTGGCTCGCCGAGGAAATAATCCTGCACGCCCAGGGCACCGTTGACGTAGTCCCCGACCGCGAACCCCGGGTTGTTCGAGGCAATCACTTGGCCGACCCCCAGCGCCCGCATCACTTCACCGAGGCCGACCGGTGGGATGTAGGACTTGCCCTCGTTCATCCAGCCGCGCATGGCCGGGTCCAGGGACAGGTATTCGTTCTTCACCAGGATCTGGCCGGCTGCCGGCTCGCCCACCGGTACTTGCTGATAGGTGAAAGTCTCGCGGGTCGCGGCGCCTACCGGGCGTTTGGCGAGCAGGAACTGGCGATTGGTCTGGGCAGTCATGGTTGGCACTCAAGATGAATGAAGACTTGTTGATAGACCTTCGAAGCCTTTGCCGCAAGGTTCGCCGCCTCAGCGAATGCTCTTCGATCCAACCCAGTGATAGTGCCTTGGGGCCCCTTATCACTGGCGCCCATGAATGCCCAACCGGCATCTGGATAGTGCTGCCGTGCCCCGTCAGGCTGTGGCTACACTGGCGCGACCCCGCATTCTTCGAGGAACAGACAATGAGCATGACGTTTTCCGGACAGGTCGCTGTGGTAACCGGCGGTGCCGCAGGCATTGGCTGTGCCACGGCCCAGGCGTTCGCGGCAGAGGGCCTGAAAGTGGTCGTGGCCGACCTGGACGTGGCGGGCGGCGAGCGTACGGTGCAGTCGATTCGTGATGGGGGCGGCGAAGCGCTGTTCGTGCGCTGCAACGTGACGCTGGAAAGCGATGTGCAGCACCTGATGGACGAGGTGATCAAGGCCTATGGGCGCCTTGACTATGCCTTCAACAACGCCGGGATCGAGATCGAGAAGGGCAAGTTGGCCGACGGTACCCTCGACGAGTTCGACGCGATCATGGGCGTCAATGTGAAGGGCGTCTGGTTGTGCATGAAGTACCAGCTGCCCTTGCTGCTGGCCCAGGGCGGCGGTGCCATCGTTAACACGGCTTCGGTGGCCGGCCTGGGCGCTGCGCCGAAGATGAGCATCTATGCCGCTTCCAAGCACGCCGTGATCGGCCTGACCAAATCGGCCGCCATCGAATATGCCAAGAAGAAGATCCGCGTGAATGCGGTCTGTCCGGCGGTGATCGACACCGACATGTTCCGTCGTGCCTATGAGGCGGACCCGAAAAAAGGCGAGTTCGCCAATGCCATGCACCCGGTGGGGCGTATCGGCAAGGTCGAGGAAATCGCCAGCGCCGTGCTCTATTTGTGCAGCGATGGCGCGGCGTTCACCACCGGTCATTCCCTGGCGGTGGACGGCGGCGTCACGGCGTTCTGAGGACGTTTCCCTGAGCTTGTAGGAAGAAGCCCGCACTGGTTGCGGGCTTTTTCTTTGGGCTGGGGAAACATCCCCGGAGCGGCCTATCAATGTGTTTCAAAGGGTGAGAATTGGCGCTTTTGGCGACGTTGTCGTACATCGTTCGGGGGTGGCCTGTGCTTAACTGTTTCCGGAAATAAAACAAACGCTTAGGAGCTTGGTTACTCATGGAGTTGAGAATCGACCGGCAGGCCTTGGTGCCTGTCGTGCAGCAAATCGTCGACGCGCTGACCGGCTGGATCCGACAGGATGCGGTGCAACCGGGGACTCGCCTGCCGTCCGTGCGCCAACTGGCGCGGCAGAACCTGCTCAGCCAGTCCAGCGTCAATGAAGCGTGTGAACGCCTGGTTGCCCAAGGCCTGCTGGCGTCCCGGCATGGCTCCAGCTTTTTTGTCGCGCCATCCCCCGCATCCGGGCAGGCGGGCATCGACCCGGAGCGGCGGCAGGATATGCCCGCCGAGGGCGTTGATTCGCCGCCCTGGGCGTTGAAGCTGGGGTGTGGCGGGTTGCCCGAGAGCTGGCGTGAAAGCGATGACCTGGGTTATGCGATCCGACAGGTCACCCGCACCGATATGGCGGGGTTGTTCAACTACAGCACGTCGCTGGGGCTGCCCGCCCTGCGTGAGCAGCTGTCCAGGCGCCTGAAGCAATTCAATATCGAGGCCGATAAAGACCTGATCCTGACCACCACCGGGGCGACCCACGGGCTGGACCTGATCGTGCGGACACTGCTGCAGCCAGGCGCCTGCGTGGTGGTGGAGAGCCCTGGCTATTCAAGCCTGTTCGACCTGCTCAGGTTGCACAAGATCGACATGATCGAACTGCCCAGGACCCCACGCGGCCCGGACGTCGACGTGTTGCAAGACTTGCTGGCGACACACCGGCCCAGTGCGCTGTTCGTCAACAGTGCCTGTCACAACCCGACCGGCAGCAACCTGGCACCGGCCGTGGCCCAGCGGTTGTTGCAACTGACGAAGCAACACGCCGTGCTGGTGATCGAAGACGATGCCTATGGCGACTTCCAGAACTCGGCGCGGACCCGGTTGGCAGCGCTGGATGCCGACGTGGTCTACGTGGGCAGTTTCTCGAAGACCCTGAGCAGTTCGTTGCGCGTCGGTTTCGTGGTGGCCGGGCCGTCCATCATCACGCGCCTGAGCGAGGTCAAGGGCATTACCAGCATGGGTGGGTCGCGGTTCTGTGAGTCGGTGCTTGCCAATCTCCTGGCCAATGGGGCCTATCGCAAACTGGTCCAGCGCCAGCGCCAGCGTTTGGGCGTCGATACGGCGGCGCTGCTGCAGGTATTGGAGGATGCCGACTGGGAGGTCTTTGGCAAACCGGCCGGCGGGCTTTTCATTTGGGCAAGACCGCCCATCAGTGACTACGCTGGATTACAGCGTCTGGCCAAGCGGTTCGGCGTGTTGTTGTCCTCACCCACGGCCTTCAGCCCTTCGGGCACCGACAGCGACTGGCTACGGATCAACGTGGCCTATGCCCGTGATCCCCGGGCGCTGGGGTTTTTTCGGGCCGCGGCTCTGGATCGACCTCAAGTGTCCTGAAAACGACGCGGCTGTAGCTTTTTGCCATTATTCCGACGCCAGCATCTTGTGTTGCAGGGCGTCTCGTTGCGAATCTGCAATCAACACACACTGGCAGAGGACTGAGCGCAATGATTTCGGCCGTGCAAGGACGTTTTGCCAACCTGGGTATGGCAAAAAAACTGGGTATCGGATTTGTCCTGGTGCTGCTGTTGACCGCTGTGGTCGCGGCCATCGGCGTCTGGTCCCTGCAGACCATCAGCTATCGCTTCGATGGCTTGAAGCAGATGTCGTCCCTCAACAGCGGGTTGCTCAAGGTCCGGCTGCTGGAGCAGGAATACGCCTCGCGTTCCGACCCCAAGACGGCCGATGCCCTGCGCCAGGGTGTCGATGGCCTACTGGCCCTGGCGAACGAGCTCAAGGCGCAGTCGCCTGCCAACGTGCCGGTGATGAACGACGTCGAGCAGGCGCTGGGGGCGTATCGCAAGGCATTCGACGAGTTCGTCGGGCTAAGCCAGAGCAAGGACCTGGCGCTGGAAATGGCCAGTTGGTCGGTGTCCAGCGTGGCCAACAACCTCGATGTGTTGCAGGCCGGGCTGGCGGATGACGGCACCTATACCTTGAAAGACTCCGAAGGCAAGGAAGGGGCCGAGTTCATCGAGCAGGCCAGCCAGATCAGCGAAGTGTCGCGGTTGATGTTGCAGGCCATGAACGAAGCGCGGGTCCGTTTGGACCAGAGCCGCAAAGGCAACGTCGAGGGCGCTGGGGAAGGCAGCATCGAACAGGCCGAGCAGGCCATGAAACAGGCCGAAGCGCTCAAGACCACGGTCAAGGACCCGGGGTACCAGACCGTGCTTAATGAAGTGGCCGGGCATATCGCTGGGTTCAATGAGCAACTGGCCGAGTATACCGGCCTGTTGGCGAAGGAAAAAATCGTCTACCAGCAACTGCACGAACGTGCCGATCAAGTGGTGGCGCGGGTCGACCAGGCCTTCAGTGCCGAAGACCATGCCATGCAGACTGAACTGAAGAAGAACTCGCTGCTGATCATCGGTTCGTCGGCCTTGGCGTTGCTGGTGGGATTGATCGCGGCGTGGGTCATCACCCGGCTGATCGTGACGCCGCTGCGCAGCGTCATTCGCGTTGCCCAGCGGATCGCGGCGGGTGACTTGAGCGCCACGGTGGAAGTGACGCGCCGGGACGAGATTGGCCAGTTGATGCAGGCGATGCAACAGATGGGCGCAGGGCTGAGCAGTATCGTCAGCGGCTTGCAGGCCGGGATCGAGCAGCTGGCCAATTCGGCTCAATCGCTGTCGGCTGTGACCGAGCAGACCAATCTGGAAGTCAGCAGCCAGAAAGAGGAAACCGAGCAGGTCGCCACGGCCATGAACCAGATGACGGCCACCGTGCACGATGTGGCGCGCAATGCCGAAGAGGCGGCACAAGCGGCCCAGACTGCCGACGACAAGGTCGAAAGCGGCCAGCAGGTGGTGCGCCAGAGCATGGTGCGCATCGAGCAACTGGCCGATTCGGCCACCTCGGCCAGTTCCAGCATCGAAAGTCTCAGCGCCGAGATCCAGAACATCGGCACGGTGCTGAGTGTGATCAAGAGCGTGGCCGAGCAAACCAACCTGCTGGCCCTCAATGCCGCTATCGAGGCGGCCCGTGCCGGGGAGCAGGGCAGGGGCTTTGCGGTCGTGGCCGATGAGGTGCGGGCCCTGGCCAGGCGCACGCAACAGTCCACCGAGGAAATCGAACGACTGGTGAGTGCCTTGCGTTCAGCGGCCCAGGCTTCCGTGCAGCAGATCCAGAGCAGTGGCGAGTTGGTGAAGATGGCGGTCAGCGACGCACTGCAGACCGAGAGCGCGTTGGGCAGCATTGCGGCGGCGGTGTCGTTGATCCAACAGATGAACCAACAGATCGCTGCGGCAGCCGAGCAGCAGAGCTCGGTGGCCGAAGAGATCAACCGCAGTGTCACCAGCATTCGCGCCAGCGCTGATCAATCGTCCCTGGCGATGCGCGGCAATGCCGCTTCCAGCATCGAGCTGGCGCAGTTGGGGATTGAGTTGAAAGGGATGGTGGGGCATTTCAAGTTGTGAGTCCGCGATAGCGGATCCAACATGCCAACAGTTTTGCCTGTCTGGCGGTGTACGGGCATAGCTTACAGCCCCGTGGCGAGGGAGCTTGCTCCCGCTGGGCTGCGAAGCAGGCCCAGGATTCGCGGGAGCGCTGCGCACTCCAGCGGGAGCTAGCTCCCTCGCCACAGAAACTCCACCCGCACAGGGTGGAGCCGTATCAGTCGTAGACTTTCTTCTTCTTCCACTCGTCGTTTATTTCGTCGTCCTTCAAGCCTTCGGTCAACTGGTTGACCTCGCCCTCGACCGGCTGGGTGCTGGCCAGGACCTGGGCATTGGCGCGGGCCAGCAGTTTCTCCAGGTAGGCCAGTTGTTCGGCGTAGACCTGTGGTTCCTGTTGCTTGCGCAGGTACTGCACACCGCGCTCGAAGGCCAGGCGAGCCTGCCCGGGTTGTTCTTGCTGCAAAGCCTGCTGGCCGAGGTTGTTGAAGAACTCGATGTGCAGCAGCACCAGGATGTGCCGCACTTCACGGATCCAGCGCTTGGCTTCGTTGGGCGGCAGGAAACCGTCCTGGGCGGCGCGGGTGATCTGGCCATGCAAGGCCTCGAGCAGAAAGCGAACGTCCTTGGCCTTGGCTTCGGTCTGGATCGGTGCCGGTGGATTGCTCACCGGGATCGATTCACCCTGGGCAGCCAGTGCGCTCAGTTCATCCAGGCGTGCCTTGACCGCGGAATTGGTTTTATCCAGGTTCAACAGGCGCTGGCAGACATTCATCTCGAGGCGCGTTATCAACAATTTCAGGGCAGGGGTCATCAACTGCCCGGGGAAGGTTTCGGTGAGCTCGCCACAGCGACGCATGCGGTCGTTGAGTTCTACCTTGGTGCGGGCCTTTTCCAGCTTGTTGTTTTCCACCACGTGGTTCATGTAGCCAATGGCGATCAACAGGGCGATCCCGGCTACGACGAGCAGGGTGATCATGAGTGGTGTCACCGGTAAGACCTCTTTATTAGGGTACGCATGTCATGAGTGTAGTGGCTTGGCTTTTAAGCGCATAGGCCCGAGCGACGTGATTAGACGGGCGTCGTGCTGTTTATAGGACGCATGATCGGGTAGGAGCACATTGCCATCATTTACCTGGCGCGACTATAGCGTCTCGGCGGGTGACAGAATATAGGCGTCAGAGACCGGGCGAGTAAAATGTGCGGATTGCCCCCAAACCGGGCGAAGTCATTGATTTAAATAAATTTATATCTGGGGGTTGACGACCCTTCAATCCATCCATAGAATGCGCGCCACTTACAGCGTAAAGCACTCAGCCAAACGCTCTAAGTAGTGAATGTTGTACGTGTGTCCCCTTCGTCTAGTGGCCTAGGACACCGCCCTTTCACGGCGGTAACAGGGGTTCGAGTCCCCTAGGGGACGCCAATGCGGGAATAGCTCAGTTGGTAGAGCACGACCTTGCCAAGGTCGGGGTCGCGAGTTCGAGTCTCGTTTCCCGCTCCAATTTTAAACAGTGTTGCTTTCGAGCAGGGCTGAGTGAAGCCAGAGCCGACATCTTCGGATGCGGATTTGGGCACTGAAATACACACCATGTGTTTCAGTTAGCGTGTCCCCTTCGTCTAGTGGCCTAGGACACCGCCCTTTCACGGCGGTAACAGGGGTTCGAGTCCCCTAGGGGACGCCATTTGCGGGAATAGCTCAGTTGGTAGAGCACGACCTTGCCAAGGTCGGGGTCGCGAGTTCGAGTCTCGTTTCCCGCTCCAAATTCAAAAAAACGCCGCTCATACGAGCGGCGTTTTTTTATGCGCGTGAAAAGACCATTCAAGATGCATGGATCTTTAACCAGCGATTTTCGTTGTCTGAGGGGGCTTGCCGTGCTTTACCTTAATAATGAAGGTGAAGCGAAAGTACTTCATGCAAAACTTAAGGTAAAACGCTCAGGAAGATTAATAGTTCATTCCTAAAAAAAAGCACTTCTCCTAACCTTCCAGTACCCATTCTGGAGGTGCACTTATGCTGATTTTTGTTAAATCGATGGTCATTGGGCTGTGCATCGCAGCCCCTGTGGGGCCTATTGGGCTGTTGTGCATACAGCGAAGCCTCATGCTGGGCTGGAGAGCTGGTTTCGCAACGGGATTGGGGGCCGCCACTGCCGATTCGATCTACGGATTCATCGGGGCCCTCGGGGTCACGGCCATCATCGCGACGCTGATCAGCTTCAAACCTTGGTTGTGTATTTTTGGTGGACTATTCCTCGCCTACATTGGCTATCAGACAATACGATCGAAGGGGGGCGCGACCGCCATGGCAGGTGAGCGTGCCAACATGTTCAAAGCCTACTCGACCACGCTGTTCCTGACCCTGTCGAACCCCATGACCATCTTGTCGTTTATCGCGATATTCGCCGCGTTGAGCGATGGCATGGTCAGCGACCAAGGCGGCCAGCACGCCTTGCTGCCGATGGTGACCGGTATATTCCTGGGCTCGGCTGCCTGGTGGCTGGGCTTGAGCGGGTTCTCCTCCCTTTTCAAGGCGCGGATTGCCGAATCGAAGCTAAGGCTGATCAACTACTTTTCGGGGGCGACCATCAGCGTTCTGGGGGCCTACCAGGTCGCCACTGGCGTCATGCTGGCTACGGCAACCTGATAAAAGAGGTCTTACTGCAGTCTGGACTCGACATACGCCCTGAAGCGGCCTATGGCTTGGGTGACGTCTGGGGCGGTGGCATTGCTGAATGAAAGCCTGACCTGATTAGCCGCCTCATTCGTCAGCGAAAATAAGGTGGTAGGGAATACGATCACCTTGAACTGCTGGGCGCATTCGCGCATTTCACAATACCCAAAGGCGAAAGGCAGCCGCAGATTGATGAAGAAGCCGCCCGCCGGATGATTCCAGCTGACCGTTCTTTGGGCGCCGACCTTGAGTGGAAATTCACGTTCGAGGCATTCAAGCATGTGGTCTCTTTTCTGCGTATAGGACAGCACCCTGGGTTGGTTCAGCCCTTGCAGCGAGTAGTTGTTCTCGATCAGCAAACCGGCGACGACCGCTTGGCACAGGGCAGGGGTGTTGACGGTGATCAGGCTTTTGGCCTTGCACAATCGGGCACTGAATGACATGACACCGGCGCCCTCCGGCGCGACCACATAACCCATGCGCAAGCCGGGAAAAATCGACTTGGCAAAGGAGCCCAGCAAGAATACTCGACTGCTGTCGATGGACTTCATGGACGCAATGGCATCGCCTTCGTACCTGAAGTAGCGGTAGGCCGTGTCTTCAAGGACGAAAAAATTCTTTTCATTGGCCAAGGAAAGCATGGCTGTCCTGGCGTGATAGGAGAGGCTGTCGGCGGTCGGATTGCTAAAATCCGGAACGGCATACAGTGCTTTGATTTTTTCCCCTCTGGATTCAAGTTCTTCAATGATTCCGCGCAGGGCGATTGGGTCGAGAAAAGCCGCCATGGGGACGGGGACTATTTTTATGCCCAGCAGTTTTGCGATGCCTGTGACCCCGGAAAACACCGGGTCAGGCACTAATAAAAGCCCACCGCCTTCAAAAATGGACAGGAGCGTCAAGGTACAGGCTTCCTGAAACCCCAGGCACACCACGATGCTTTCAGGGTTGGAGACTGTTATCCCTTCATCCGCCTGCAAATAGGTGGCGATTGTTTCATTGATGATTCCCGAGGTTTTTCCATATTGGCAAAGCAGTGTCGCCAGTGACTGCCCCGTGCCGGCAACGTGAAGTTTGTATTGGGCCAGGCCTCGGTCGATGAGCGACGGGTCGCACTGCTGGTCATCGGGTCGACCGGAGGCCAGTGAAATGGCCTCCGGATTTTCCTGGGCGATGGAGTTTAGAAGGTGGATGACGTTCAGGGTGGGGTCTTCGAATATCGTGTTTTCGAATGCGCTGGACACTTTCGCTTCTCCATAAAAAAAGCAACGAGCCACTGAAGGCTCGTTGCTTGTGATGACACGCTAGGCAGGATCGAGTGAGCTTTTCTGATCGACCTTGCTTTCCATGGTTTCGAATGCCTGTAGCAGGTCCTCCTTGAGGTCTTCAATATCCTCCAGGCCAAAGCACAATCGAACCAGGCCTTTCTCGATGCCCATGTCCGCTTTTTCCTGATCCGTCATCGAGGCGTGGCTGCCACTGAAGGGCTGGGCGACCATCGAGGTCACGCAGGCCATTCCGGTGCCGGTGCCAAACCATTTGAGCGCGGCGGTGAACGTTTTGTAAAAGGGCACCAGATCGGGCCGAATATCAACAAACACAATGCCGCCATAACCGCTCAATTGCCGACCATCGATGCGCGGGTAATAGACATGCTCGATAAAAGGCAACTCGCGCAGATAGTTGAGCATGCTTGCTGTCGTCTGGCTGTGTCTTTCCATGCGCAGGTTGAACGTCTGCATGCTTCTGCGCAGCAACCAGGCGCTATTGGGGGTGAGTATCGTGCCTGAATAAAAGCGACCCTCAAGGAGACGGTTGTAAATCGTTTCATTGTTGACCAGCACCAGGCCGCCCATGACATCACTGTGTCCAGAGAAGTATTTGGTTGCGCTGTACAGGGATATGTCGGCGCCAAAATTCAACGGCTTCTGAAATATCGGTGTGGCCCAGGTATTGTCAACGACCACCAGCGCCTGCGGGTTGTGTTGCTTGACGGCCCTGCTGACCGCATGGATATCAATGTCTTTCAGGAAGGGATTGGTCGGCGTTTCGAAAATGACCATGTCGACGTTCGCCGGCAAGGCCTTCAGCCCCTCTGCCGTGGTGAGATCCAGAATCGTCAGGTGTGCGCCGATACGTGCCGCATAGCGCTGGAACAATTTATAGGAGCAGCCATAGATGTATTTGTTGATGACCAGCGAAGCACCCGGTTTCAACAGTTCCAACACCATGTAGATCGCGCTCATCCCGGTGCTGTAGGCCAGGGCATGTTCACTGCCCTCCAGGGACGCGACGACCTGTTCCAACTCCGTCACGTTGGGATTGGCTTTCCTTGAATAGAAGAAGGCCGAGTCAGCGTTGAAAGCGCTGCACTGATAAATAGGCGTTACCGAAGGATGGGCGTCCCGGTCATCCACCTTGATATGAAGTATTTCAGTAGACACTTTCATGCTTGGCTGACCAGTTTGATGACCTGTTCATACATGTTTTGCTTACCCTCGTAACCCACGGTCGGGGTGATGTCATTTTGCGAAATACCGATTTCTTCAATCGACTCTGTCGGGAAGTGGGCCCTGTCGAAGACTTCATGAAGGTTCGAGTTCACGCCGTTGGGGAGCCAGACTTCAGGGCCTGTTTCATCGATGCGAGCCTTGGCAACGATGAATCGATAGCTTTCATGGGGGCGCAAGGTCAGCGATTTCCAATCGCTGTTGTGCCCGTCCGTATAATTGCGTCGCAGGTAGACGGTCTGTTCGAAGTCTTCGGTATTCAGCACTTGGGCGTGCAGCGACACAATGTCTCCGTGCCATTCGAACTTTCGCTTCTCGTAGGCGCTCAACGTGTCCTCGCGCAACTCGACAGGGGCGTTCGCCTGGTGTTCACCCAGCAATTTGAAATGCGCATCATGTCCGCACTGAGAGCAGCATCCTTTGCTGTCCAGTCCGATGATTTCAGCGTTCAAGCCATAACGGGTGACGAGCAGGGCGTTACAGTGGTTGCAACTGGTATTGGTCCCTTCGACGTCATTCACGTTACCCAGGTAGACATGCTCAACGCCCATGCTCCGAGCAACGTCCCGAGCCTTCAGGAGCCTGTCCACAGGCGTACGGATGCTGTTGCTCATCTTGTAATCGGGGTGAAACCTGACGAAGTGCAGCGGTACGTTCGGGCCCAGTTCATCCAGGACCCACTGGCTGATTTTCCTCGCCGTTTCCTCGTCGTCGCTGATGTCGGTCACCATCAAGGTGCTGACCTCGACATATTTGCCGGCGTCATAGACTTTCTTGATGCCCGCCAGAACGGGCTCTACCCAGCCGGTGGTGACCTTGCGGTAGTATTCCGGGGAGATGGATTTCAGCGAAATCGAGAAAATATCGATGACCGGCAATAACTCATCAATGGCCTCTTCGCTGATGAAGAATGCCGATTTATAGAGGTTGATCAGGCCGGCTTCCTTGGCCAGCTTCGCTGTGTCGAGGATGAATTCGTGCCAGACAACGGGGTCGTTATACGTCCAGGAAATGACGCGTATGCCGTGCTTGAGTGCGGTTTCCACCACCTGCTCGGGGGTGTAGTAGTAAACGTCCTTGTCGGTGACGTACTTGGCCTGCGATGTCTTCCAGTTATGACAGTAACCGCAGTTGAGCATGCAGCCGATATTACCCAGGGACAAGATTCGCTCCCCCGGGGCAAAGTGGAAAACGGCTTCGGTTTCGATTGTCTCTTCGGTGCTGTGAACGCCTTTACCGTAGTTCAATGTAACGAGCCTGCCCCCACGGTTTCCGCGCACTTTGCAAAAACCTAACTTGCCTTCCTGGATAACACAGTTGCGTGGGGAAAGATGACACTTGACAGCGCCCCCAGGGAGTATTTCTTCCAGTTTTGCCGGGCTGCTTTCCAAGGTCCAGTTTTTATTTTTTGTAGTGTCCATCTTTCACTCCTCATCACGGAAGTTGCCATCAATAGCATCGGTTTAAAAAGTCGAGGCGAAACGATCCTGCCGCCCTGCAGGGCAGTCATAGTTGTAGATTTATTAGTAAGCGGATGAAGCGCTCATCAATCCATAGTTTTTAAGTGCAAAGCGCTTGGCATTCATGTTCATGAACGGTTGAATAAGTGGGCCGATCACCAGCAGAAATGCAATCGTGCCGATACCGAAGGGACCGCCTAAAAGCCAACCGCTCGAAAAGATGCCGATTTCAATAATCATTTTGGCTTTGGTGAACGACCAGTTCCATTTGGATACCATGGTCAATACCACCAGGTCCATGATCCTGATGCCGATACCGCTCATGATGATCAAGGCGGAGGAATAGGCACACAGCATCAGCCCCGAGGCCAATAACGCGTACTCATTCATTCTGACGATCAAATACTCCCCGAGCCCCAGCCACGACCAGAGATCAATCAGCAGCCCAGTCAGCGTCGTTGTAATGAAGGGACTTATCGGTGGGTATTTTTTGTTCCAGAGCACCCACCATGTCAGGAAAAACAGCGATACGATAGCCGAGCAAACGCCCATGCCCAGCATGAGTATTTTATCGATCGAGATGATCAGGACATCTAACGGGTCAGTACCCAGTTGGCTGATGATGAAACACTTGGCACCCAACGAAAAGAAACCGACGCCCATCAGGTACATCAGTAACTGATCTTTCTTGAAATGCCGGAGACTTAGGACTTGCGTGCCAATGTGCTGGACGAGCGGGTGAGGTTTTTTTTCACACTTTTT
>NZ_JACNDD010000143.1:0-16120 GCF_017351395.1 Pseudomonas sp. FW305-28 | reverse complement strand
AGGCCATGTTTCCAAAGGTTAGTTCAGGGCTCCAACCGACACCCCTGCCGCTCTCCCAACCATTGCGCACTGTTGCTGCGCCCCAACCCGCTGACGGTGACGCGCTTGGCTTCAACGGTCTCGAGAAAATCGCGGATGGGCACTGCCTGCTTCACATAACCCCGACAATACTCGGCCGGTTGCTGCATCACATAGCGGCATGAGCAGTACTCCTTGGCGGTGTAGGCACTGATGATGTCGGGAAAGGCCCGCAATGCCAACCGCTCCAGCCAGACCCAACTGAACAGGGCAAGAAGTAGCACCGACAACAAGGTCAGCAGGATTTTGCGCTTCATGGCTGCCCCTTCCCGGCGAACTCCGCCATGGCGCGCTTGAGCAGTTCGTTATGGCGATAACTCCCGTCGCGGTCGTCGCCGTAGCGCACGATCACCAGTCTGGCGCTGGGGATGACGTACAGCGCCTGGCCCCAATGGCCCAGCGCGGCGAAGGTATCCGGCGGCGCATCGGGCCAGGGGTGGAGCGCCGGATCGGCGCCGCGGTTGAGCCACCAGTGCCCGCCCGGCACGGCTTCGTCCTGGCCGGCCTGGAAGTGCACGAACGGTTCGCGGCTGAACGCGACCCAATCCTTGGGGATCAGTTGCCGTTCGCCCCAGCGGCCGTCCCGTTGCATCAACAACCCGACACGCGCCAGGTCCCGCGCCGTGAGGTAGGCATAGGACGATCCCACGAACGTGCCGCTGGCGTCGGTTTCCCAAGTCGCGTGGCGGATGCCCAGGGGCTCGAACAGGGCTGTCCAGGGATAATCGGGATAGCGTGCCGCACCGACGATGTTTTTCAGGGCTGCCGCCAACAGGTTGCTGTCACCGCTGGAATAACGAAACGCCTGCCCCGGGGGGCTGAAGCTTTCGTGCCGCGTGGTAAAGGCCGCCATGTCACGACGCCCGCGGGTATAGAGCATCGCCACCACCGAGGACTTGAGTGGCGCGTATTCGTAGTCCTCCTGCCAGTCCAGGCCAGACGCCCAGTGGAAAAGATCGGCCAGGGTCAGGCCCGGATGCCGGTTCAGGGGTGGGTAGTACTTGGCTGCCGGATCGTCCAGGGCAAAGCGTTGTTCACCGTAGGCCACGCCGAACACCGTCGCCAACAGACTTTTGCTGATGGACCAGGTCAGGTGCGGGGTCTGGGCGGTGGTCGGCCCGGCGTAGCGTTCATAGACCAGTCGACCGTCCTGGATCACCAGCAGCGCATCGGTACGGATGCCCTCACGGCTCGCGTCGTCCCGGAATGGGAAGGCGTATTGTTCCAAGGCTTCGATGGCCGGCCCGCTGGGAGTCGGGCCGCTTGGCCATTGCTCGCCGGGCCAGTCTTCGGCCTGGACGCTCAGGTTGAGTATCAGCAGCGGGATCAGGAACCAGCCTTTGGACATGCTTGGGGCTCGCAGGGTTGAACCTTCAGAGCCTATGCAGACTTGATGACAGTTTCGAGGCTTGTGTCGACAGTACCGACGCCATCGCGGGCAAGCCTTGCTCCCACAGATTTTGTCTTGACCACTCAAGCATGGTCCACTCAAAACCTGTGGGAGCAAGGCTTGCCCGCGATGAGGCCCTTCAACCCAATGAAGTTCCCAACGCCTTGGCCAACCGCTTGGCCCGCGCCCCCGCCGCAAGGTCCATCACACCTTTGTCCCGCGTCCACATCTCGCGCCACACCGCAGGCCCGGCGGCCAGGGCAGCGTCGAGTTCGTCGTCGAGCCCTTGGAACTGGGCGAACAACCCGCCCAGCAGCACATGCCCGGCAGGGCTGGAAGGGTTGTGGCGACTCACCTCCGCGCAGCCGGCAAGCAACGCCAGCAGGCGCAATTGCAACACCTGGGGCCAGGCACATTCCTGCCCGACGCCATACAACCAGGCCGTCATCGCGCTGAGTACATAAAGGTCTTCCAGGGTGCGGAACGGTTTGACGTAGGCGTCCCAGCCATCACCGGCCAGCAACTCGCACAGCGCGCCGTCGAGCAGCACGCGGCCATGGCTGATGTCCGGCATCAGGCCCATGGCGGGGAGTTTTTCCAGGGTCACGCCGGGCTCGCCCGCATAGGCCACTGCCAGGTTCAGTCGTGGCGTTTCGCCGGGCGCTTCGCTGCGAGCGGCAATCAGCAGCCACTCGGCGGCGTCGCCAGCGGTGACGAAATCCTTGCGCCCGCTCAGGCGCAAATCGTCGAGGCGGGTTTGCATGTCCGCCGGACGCAAGCTGCGTTGTTCGGTGGCACACAGGGCGCCAAGGCTCTGGGGCGCGCTCGGCCAAAGCACCCGCAGCGCCGCCTGGTACCCCACCAGGAACGCCAGCCCCGGCGTGGCCATCGACCGGGCGCCGACCACGGCCAACTCGAACGGCGTCACCGGCCCCAGGCGTTGCAACAACGCGGCATAACCTTCAGCCAGGTCCGGATAGGTGGGCAGGCGTTCGCCACGTTCGATCAGGGTGTGCCAGGGCATGAGAGGGCTCCTTGAAGGCTGTCATATAAGCATCACCAAAGCTTCATGGCGATGACACCGGGGCTACATAGCCTGACTTTGCACAACATGGCTGCATAAAGAAAGTCGACAGGCTGCAACTGAACAGCCCGCACGGAGATTCGCTATGACCCAGATCGCCCGCATCAGCGACACCGGCAATGAACGCCGCCTGCAAGCCGAACGCCTGATCGGCGCCCACGCCTTGCAAGAAGCCCAGGCCCTGCGCTTCAACGTCTTCAGCGGCGAATTCAACGCCAAGCTCAAAGGCGCGGAAGTGGGTCTGGACATGGATGACTATGATGTTCACTGCGCCCACATCGGCGTACGCGACCTGAACACCGGCCGCCTCGTGGCCACCACGCGCCTGCTCGACCACCAGGCCGCCAGCAGCCTGGGCCGGTTCTACAGCGAAGAAGAATTCAGCCTCCACGGCCTGGTCCATCTCAAGGGCCCGATCCTGGAAATCGGTCGTACCTGCGTCGACCCGGCCTACCGCAACGGCGGCACCATCGCGGTGCTCTGGGGCGAACTGGCCGAAGTCCTGAACGAAGGCGGCTACAGCTACCTGATGGGCTGCGCGAGCATTCCGATGCAGGATGGCGGCATCCAGGCCCAGGCAATCATGCAGCGCCTGCGCGAACGCTACCTGTGCACCGAACACCTGCAGGCCGTGCCGAAAAAACCGCTGCCGAGCCTGGACGTACCGTCCAACGTCATCGCCGAAATGCCGCCGCTGCTCAAGGCCTACATGCGCCTGGGCGCGAAGATTTGCGGCGAGCCGTGCTGGGACGAGGATTTCCAGGTGGCCGACGTGTTCATCCTGCTCAAGCGCGACGAACTCTGCCCGCGCTACGCCCGCCACTTCAAGGCAGCCGTGTAATGAGCCGGTTGCGGGTGTACGCGCGTATCGCGCGAGTCTTGCTGGTGGTGACCCTGGGCCTGAGCATGGCCAGCGTGTTCGGCCTGTTCGAACGCCTGGGGGTCGCCAACTCGATGGTCCGTCGCCAGCGCTGGTCGCGGTTCTTCATGGCGCGACTGAGCCATGCCCTGCCCTTTTCAGTCACCGTCCACGGTCAACTGCCGCAACGGCCGATGCTGTGGGTCAGCAACCATGTGTCCTGGACTGACATCCCGTTGCTGGGCATGCTCACACCGATGTCATTCCTGTCCAAGGCCGAAGTGCGCACCTGGCCGGTGGCCGGATGGCTGGCCGCCAAGGCCGGCAGCCTGTTTATCCGGCGCGGGTCGGGTGACAGCCAACTGATCCGCAAACAAATGAGCCGCCACCTGGAACAGGCCCATCCGCTGCTGATGTTCCCGGAAGGCACCACCACCGATGGCCGATCCCTGCGCACGTTCCATGGGCGCTTGTTGTCGGCAGCCATCGATGCCGATGTGGCGTTGCAGCCAGTGGCGATCCGTTACCTGCGCGACGGTGAGCCGGATTCGCTGGCACCGTTCATTGGCGATGATGATTTGCTGTCGCACCTGATGCGCCTGTTCGCCAATGATCGGGGCGACGTGCACATCCATCTGCTGGAACCGATTGCCTGCCACGGCCAGGAACGCGCGGCCCTGGCGTTCCAGGCGCAACAGGCGGTGCACAAGGCGTTGTTCGGGACGATTCCCGAGAAACAGCAAGCGCCGATGCGGCCTGCCATCGCGGCTTGAACCGGATCCTTTTGTGCAGAAGGATCCCTTGTGGGAGCGAGCTTGCTCGCGATAGCGGCTTAACATTCAGCAGATGAACTGGCTGATACACCGCTATCGCGAGCAAGCTCGCTCCCACAATTAGTCCTGCGGCGTGACCTGGTTTTGAGCAAAATCCTGAAGCTGAGGGTAGAACAACCGGAAATCCTCGCTCAGCGGCTCATAAAGCTCGATCAACTCCGCCATCGCCCCGGCCAGTTCCTCGGGTCGGGACAGGCGGCGGGAAATGCCGCGCAGTACCTGCCCCAGCACGTCGAATTCCTGATAAGACCCCAGCCAGTCATCCGCCGCCATATACGGCGCGATCTGTGCCAGGCGCCCTGGCAACTGGGGTTCGGTGCGCAGTACCTGGTAGACACGGGACGTGAAATCCACCAGCGGCCCTTCGCCGTACAACGCCCAGTCCCGGGCCAGGCAGTGGTCGAAAAACACGTCGAGCACAATCCCGGCATAGCGCCGTCGCACCGTGGAAAAACGCGACAGGGCAATGTCCACCAAGGGATGGCGGTCGGTGTACATGTCGATGCGCCGATGCAGGGCAATCGCCGCTTCGATCTGCGGATCGTACTGCCCTTGCAACGGCCCTTTGACGAAGTCGCCGTAGAGGCTGCCGAGCAGTTGTTCCCGGCCAGGGCCGCCGAGGTGCAGGTGCGCGAGATAGTTCATGGACCGCAGCTTAGCACCCCCGCGCCCATATCGTTATAACCCGATATAGCGATTTGTTCGGCATTCAGATCAAATCCATATTGGTGTATCGCGAAATAACGATTTAAGGTTCGCTCTATCGCGATATAGCGTTTTACTCACCCCCCGAGCCTGCCACCCATGACCCTCGACCTCGACGAAATAATAAAAGCCCTGGCGCACCCAGTACGGCGAGACATCCTCAACTGGCTCAGAGACCCCAAGGTCCAGTTCCCCGAGCAGTTGCACAACCACGAGTTCGGCATTTGCGCCGGGCAGATCGACCAGCGTTGCGGCCTGTCGCAATCCACGGTGTCTGCGCACTTGGCGGTGTTGCAACGGGCGG
This sequence comes from Pseudomonas sp. FW305-28, assembly GCF_017351395.1. Taxonomy (NCBI): domain Bacteria; kingdom Pseudomonadati; phylum Pseudomonadota; class Gammaproteobacteria; order Pseudomonadales; family Pseudomonadaceae; genus Pseudomonas; species Pseudomonas sp. FW305-28. The sequence goes on along the minus strand of NZ_JACNDD010000143.1, from coordinate 10,867 downwards.
GGCTGATCACCAGCCAGAAGGTCGGTCAATGGCACTTCTTCAAACGCAACGAGGAAGTGATCCAGCAGTTCCTCAAGCAAATGAGCCAAGAGCTCTGACCCGACAAGGACTCATCATGCCCCTCTCACTCCTGATCCTGGCCCTGAGCGCCTTCGCCATCGGCACCACCGAGTTCGTCATCATGGGCCTGTTGCCCGACGTGGCGGCTGACCTGGGCGTGTCGATTCCCGGCGCCGGCTGGCTGGTGACCGGCTACGCCCTGGGCGTGGCCATCGGCGCACCGTTCATGGCCCTGGCCACCGCCCGGCTGCCCCGCAAGGCCGCCCTGGTGGCGTTGATGGGGATTTTCATCGTCGGCAACCTGCTCTGCGCGATCGCCAGCGACTACAACGTGCTGATGTTCGCCCGGGTCGTCACCGCCCTGTGCCACGGCGCGTTCTTCGGCATCGGTTCGGTGGTGGCCGCCGGCCTGGTGGCGCCCAACAAGCGCGCCTCGGCCGTGGCCCTGATGTTCACCGGCCTGACCCTGGCCAATGTGCTCGGCGTGCCGTTGGGCACCGCACTGGGCCAGGAGGCCGGCTGGCGCTCGACCTTCTGGGCGGTGACCGTCATCGGTGTGATTGCGCTGATCGGCCTGATTCGTTTCCTGCCAGCCAAGCGCGATGAAGAGAAACTCGACATGCGCTCGGAACTGGTAGCGCTCAAAGGCGCCGGCCTGTGGCTGTCCCTGAGCATGACCGCGCTGTTCTCCGCGTCGGTGTTCACCCTGTTCACCTACGTCGCCCCGCTGCTGGGCGAAGTGACCGGCGTGTCGCCCCGTGGCGTGACCTGGACCCTGGTGCTGATCGGCCTGGGCCTGACCCTGGGCAACATCATCGGCGGCAAGCTGGCGGACAAGAGCCTGGCGAACACCCTGATGGGCGTCTTCCTCACCATGGCCGTGGTGTCCACCGTCCTGAGCTGGACCAGCGTGGCGCTGATCCCCAGTGAAATCACCCTGTTCCTCTGGGCCACCGCCTGCTTCGCTGCCGTGCCGGCCCTGCAAGTCAACGTGGTGACCTTCGGCAAAGACGCACCCAACCTGGTGTCCACCCTGAACATCGGCGCCTTCAACATCGGCAACGCCCTGGGCGCCTGGGTCGGCGGCAGCGTCATCGACCATGGCCTGGGCCTGACCTCCGTGCCCCTGGCCGCCGGCGCGCTGGCCGTGCTGGCGCTGCTGGTCACCCTGATCACTTTCCGCCAGGGCGGCAATGCCGACCTGGCCCCGGCGACTCATTGATTTAACCCTTCCACTTTCGAGGTTGTATTTTCATGGCGACTATTTTCGACCCTATCAAACTCGGCGACATCGAGCTGAAGAACCGCATCATCATGGCTCCACTCACCCGCTGCCGCGCCGACGCAGGCCGCGTCCCCAACGCGCTGATGGCCGAGTACTACGTGCAACGCGCCTCCGCTGGCCTGATCCTCAGCGAAGCCACGTCCGTCACGCCGATGGGCGTGGGCTACCCGGACACCCCGGGCATCTGGTCCAACGACCAGGTGCGCGGCTGGGCCAACATCACCAAGGCGATCCACGGCGCCGGCGGCAAGATCTTCCTGCAACTGTGGCATGTGGGCCGGATCTCCCATCCGTCGTACCTCAATGGCGAAGCCCCCGTGGCGCCCAGCGCGATCCAGCCCAAGGGCCACGTGAGCCTGGTTCGCCCCCTGGCCGACTACCCGACGCCGCGCGCACTGGAAACCGCTGAAATCGCCGACATTGTCGACGCCTACCGTGTCGGCGCCGAGAATGCCAAGGCCGCGGGTTTCGACGGCGTGGAAATCCATGGCGCCAACGGCTACCTGCTCGACCAGTTCCTGCAAAGCAGCACCAATCAGCGCACCGACCAGTACGGCGGTTCCCTGGAAAACCGTGCCCGCCTGCTGCTGGAAGTGACCGACGCAGCCATTGAAGTCTGGGGCGCCGGCCGAGTGGGCGTGCACCTGGCGCCACGGGCCGACTCCCATGACATGGGCGACGAAAACCGTCTGGAGACGTTCAGCTACGTGGCCCGTGAACTGGGCAAGCGCGGCATCGCCTTCATCTGCTCCCGTGAGAAGGAAGGCGATGACAGCATCGGTCCGCAACTCAAGCAGGCGTTCGGCGGCCCGTACATCGCCAACGAACGCTTCACCAAGGACAGCGCCAACGCCTGGCTGGCGGCTGGCAAGGCTGACGCGGTCGCGTTCGGGGTTCCGTTCATTGCCAACCCGGACTTGCCGGCACGCCTGAAGGCCAATGCACCGTTGAACGAGCCGCATCCTGAAACTTTCTATGGGAAAGGCCCAGTGGGGTACATTGATTACCCCGTGATGTAAGCTCGCACCAGCCGCTTTATAAAAAAGCCCCGACTCGAAAGAGCCGGGGCTTTTTTTATACCTGTAAAACTTCGGCCACGCGCAATCAACGCGAACAGCAACATTGAATAACAAGGCAACTTTCATCTAGCATGGATTCAATCACGCAACGGCGCTAATAATAACGCTCGAACGCACCAACCACTGATACAAAGGATTGAAACTTACACTTCACCCAGCCACACATTAAGAACTTTAACATTCCAGCAACACCCACTAACCAGACACCATCAGTTTGCAGGCGAACGCCAGTGAACCGTGTACTTATGAGAGATGCCTTACCATGAACATCCTGAAAAACTTCATTCTCGCCCTCCTGCTGGGCCCCGCCATGGTTGCCCACAGCCAGGCCAATACCGAAGTGACCGTGGAGATTGCCAACAACACCCGCGGCACATTGAAAATGAACAACCTGTTAACCGACCCACCCCAGGCCGAGGATTTTTCCTTGAGCGCCCACGACATCGATCCAACATCAAGTTATAGATTCCATATCGAGCACTTCAGGGATTACACCTACCCCGGAGCCGGCTGGCGCCCGACATTAAAAAAAGTCAAACCTGTCGAACTGGTCCTTAATTATGAAATGAGCCATTTCAACTTTGAATGTCAAATGCACACTCGCTTGCAGGTCTCCATCGTGCCTGGCGCTTTGGAACCCAGCTATAAGCCCACTTGGAAGAGCAGGACGACTTACACCGGCAATGGCGAATACACGTGCCGCTCGGAAATTTCCCGGAAGATGCTTGAGCCCCCCTTCAACTACACCGTTCGCCTCATTATCGAACCAGGTCGGTGAGCCTGCGGCCCCGCCAAGACGTTGACATGAGCCGGCGATTCTCCTGCAAGCTTACTCCGTGGGATCGGGAGCCGACGGAGTCGCTGCCGGTCACGAAACAAATCCCCTACAAAATTTGTTCATGATTGCCTTTCAACCACGACAGCATTCAGTTTATAAAAGCTATTTCGAACTCTTGTCATGAAACAAGCCGAAGCAATTACGCATTTTGTTTCATTTGCGCAGGCTAGGGCTCAGGCGCAGCATATCCAGCCCGATATCCACCCAGCGCTCAGCCTCACCGGCCAGGGGGAAGCTATCGGGGGCCAGCAGCCACTGATAAAGAATACCGTCGACATAGGCATGCAGGGCAATCGCCGCCCTTTCCGGTTCCAGGTCCGCCGGTAGCTGGCCACGATTCATCGCATTGCGCAACGACAAGGCAATACGCACATTACAGTCGAGACTGACCTGGCGCCGCTGCTGGCGCAGATCGCACATTTCATCGGTGAATTCACACTTATGGAACAGAATCTCATTAATGCGTCGGGTCTTCGGGTCCAGGGCAACTTGTTGAAACAATTGCACCAGCAGCTTGCGCGTACAGCCCAGCGGGTCAAGCTCCTCTTCATTCTCACTGGCGCGGGCCAGGTCATCGAGCGGCTCATGCAAGGTATCGAGCATGGCCTGGAGCAGGTCCGCCTTGTTGCTGAAATGCCAATAGATAGCACCGCGCGTCACGCCGGCCAGCGTCGCGATATCCGCCAGAGTGGTGCGGGCCACGCCTCGCTCGAAGAACGCCTTTTCGGCCGCTTCGACTATCTGGCTGCGAGTCTCCTGGGCTTCCTCTTTGGTACGACGGACCATGGCAGTAAACACCTCAATCAGGATTGCGTCAGCAATGCGTAAGAATCAGCAGAGCAAAATACGAGGCGACGTCGCTTGAAGCGCGTCCCCTCCGATCTACTCAGGCCCTTTGTCAGGCTTTTGTAAATCCGGATATTACGCAATTTGGCTGTTTACAAACAACCGTGTACGTAAGTATATTTCTTAGCATCCTACTAATTGAATTACTGCTGCTTTTTTACCTTCCACCTTCGAGTGCGCCCCTTGCGCGCCTGGACCCGAGGATTTCCATGCAATTCAAGCCAGCTGTTACCGCTCTGGTTACCGCCATCGCCCTGGCATCGCTGCTCAGTGGATGCAAAAAGGAAGAGGCTGCGCCTGCACCGCCCCCTCCTCAGGTCGGCGTCGTAACCCTCAAGACCCAGCCCTTCACCTTGACCTCGGAACTGCCGGGCCGCACCAGCGCGTTCCGCGTCGCCGAAGTACGGCCACAGGTCAACGGCATCATTCTCAAGCGTCTGTTCAAGGAAGGCGCCGACGTCAAGGCCGGCCAGCAGCTGTACCAGATCGACCCTGCGGTCTACGAAGCGACCCTCAAGAGCGCCGAGGCCAACCTGCGCTCCACCAAGTCGATTGCCGACCGCTACAAGCAACTGGTGGATGAGCAGGCGGTGAGCCGTCAGGAATACGATACCGCCGTGGCCAATCGCCTGGAATCGGAAGCCAATCTGCAGACAGCCCAGATCAACGTGCGCTACACCAAGGTCTACGCACCGATTTCCGGTCGCATCGGCCGCTCCTCGGTCACCGAGGGTGCGCTGGTGAGCAACGGCCAGGCTGATGCCCTGGCAACCATTCAGCAACTGGACCCGATCTATGTCGACGTGACGCAGAGCTCGGTCGAGCTGCTGCAACTGCGCCGCGAACTGGAAAGCGGCCGTTTGCAAAAGGCCGGCGAGAACGCAGCCATGGTCAAGCTGACCCTGGAAGACGGCAGCCAGTATCCGCACGAAGGCAAGCTGGAGTTCTCTGAAGTGTCGGTTGACCAGACCACCGGCTCCGTGACCTTGCGCGCCGTGTTCCCCAACCCTGACCACACCCTGCTGCCGGGCATGTTCGTCCACGCCCAATTGCAGGCCGGTGTGAACAGCGCGGCGATCCTGGCACCGCAACAAGGCGTGACCCGCGACCTCAAGGGCGCGCCAACCGCGCTGGTGGTGGGTGCGGACAACAAGGTCGAGCTGCGCCAGCTCAAGGCCAGCCGCACCGTCGGCAGCCAGTGGCTGATCGAAGACGGGCTCAAGGCCGGCGATCGCCTGATCACCGAAGGGTTGCAGTTCGTCCGCCCTGGCGTGGAGGTCAAGGCCACCGAAGCCACCAACGTAGGCACCAAGAACCCGGCCCCCGCAAAGGCAGCTGATAAAGCCGCCGGCGGCAAAGGGGAGTAAACCATGTCGAAATTTTTCATCGACCGTCCGATTTTCGCCTGGGTGATCGCCCTGGTGATCATGCTGGTCGGGGCTCTATCGATTCTCAAATTGCCGATCAACCAGTACCCGAGCATCGCGCCGCCGGCCATTGCGATCCAGGTGACCTACCCGGGTGCGTCCGCGCAGACCGTGCAGGACACCGTGGTGCAGGTCATCGAGCAGCAGCTCAACGGTATCGACAACCTGCGTTATGTGTCCTCGGAAAGTAACTCCGACGGCAGCATGACCATCACCGCGACCTTCGAGCAGGGCACCAACTCCGATACCGCCCAGGTCCAGGTCCAGAACAAGCTGAACCTGGCCACTCCATTGCTGCCGCAAGAAGTGCAGCAACAGGGCATCCGCGTCACCAAGTCAGTGAGAAACTTCCTGATGGTGATCGGCGTGGTGTCGCGTGACGGCAGCATGACCCGGGAAGACTTGTCCAACTACATCGTGTCCAACATGCAGGACCCGATCTCGCGCACCGCCGGTGTCGGTGACTTCCAGGTGTTCGGCGCCCAGTACGCCATGCGCATCTGGCTCGACCCGGCCAAGTTGAACAACTTCAACCTGACCCCGGTGGATGTGAGCACGGCCATTTCCGCGCAGAACGTCCAGATCGCCTCCGGCCAGCTCGGCGGCCTGCCTGCCATGCCCGGCCAGCAACTGAACGCCACCATCATCGGCAAGACCCGCCTGCAGACCGCCGAGCAGTTCAAGGCCATCTTGCTCAAGGTCAATCCGGACGGCTCGCAAGTGCGTGTCGGCGATGTGGCGGATGTCGCCCTCGGCGGTGAAAACTACAGCATCAACGCCCAGTTCAACGGCCTCCCGGCTTCCGGGCTGGCGGTGAGGCTCGCCACCGGCGCCAACGCCCTCGACACGGCCAAGGCCCTGCGCAAGACCGTCGACGACCTCAAGCCATTCTTCCCGCAAGGCCTGGAAGTGGTGTTCCCGTACGACACCACCCCGGTGGTGAGCGAATCGATCAAGGGCGTGGTCGAGACCCTGGTCGAAGCGGTCGTGCTGGTGTTCCTGGTGATGTTCCTGTTCCTGCAGAATTTCCGCGCCACCATCATCACCACGATGACCGTGCCGGTGGTACTGCTGGGCACCTTCGGGATCCTCGCGGCATTCGGCTTCAGTATCAACACCCTGACCATGTTCGGCATGGTGCTGGCCATCGGCTTGCTGGTGGACGACGCCATCGTCGTGGTGGAAAACGTCGAACGGGTGATGAGCGAAGAAGGCCTGTCGCCCAAGGAAGCCACGAAAAAATCCATGGGCCAGATCCAGGGGGCCCTGGTGGGTATCGCCCTGGTGCTCTCGGCGGTACTGCTGCCGATGGCGTTCTTCGGCGGGTCCACCGGTGTGATCTACAAGCAGTTCTCCATCACCATCGTCTCGGCCATGGCCCTGTCGGTACTGGTGGCACTGATCTTCACCCCTGCCCTGTGCGCCACCATGCTCAAGGCCATTCCGAAAGGCGAGCACGGCACGCCGAAACGCGGCTTCTTCGGCTGGTTCAACCGCACCTTCGACCGTGGCGTCAGGAGCTACGAACGTGGCGTGGGCAACATGCTCAAGCACAAGGCCCCGTACCTGCTGGCCTACGTGATCATCGTGGTCGGCATGGTCTGGCTGTTCACCCGTATCCCGACAGCGTTCCTGCCGGAAGAAGACCAGGGCGTGCTGTTTGCCCAGGTACAGACACCGGCCGGCTCCAGTGCCGAGCGCACCCAGGTGGTGGTGGACAACATGCGCGAGTTCCTGCTGCGCCCCAGCAAGGACGGCGGCGAAGGCGACGGTGTGGCCTCGGTGTTCACCGTGACCGGCTTCAACTTCGCCGGTCGTGGCCAAAGCTCGGGCCTGGCATTCATCATGCTCAAGCCGTGGGAAGAGCGTAACGCTGACAACACCGTGTTCAAGATCGCTGGCCGCGCCCAGCAACACTTCTTCACCTTCCGCGACGCCATGGTGTTCGCCTTCGCCCCGCCGGCGGTGATGGAACTGGGTAACGCCACCGGTTTCGACGTGTTCCTGCAGGACCGTGCCGGCATCGGCCACGACAAGCTGATGGAAGCCCGTAACCAGTTCCTGGGCATGGCGTCCCAAAGCAAGGTGCTGGCCCAGGTACGTCCGAACGGTCTGAACGATGAACCGCAATACCAGTTGGAAATCGATGACGAGAAAGCCAGCGCGCTGGGCATCACGCTCTCGGAGATCAACAACACCCTGTCGATTGCACTGGGCAGTAACTATGTGAACGACTTCATCGACCGTGGTCGGGTGAAACGGGTGTACGTCCAGGGCCAGCCGAACTCGCGCATGAGCCCCGAGGACCTGCAGAAGTGGTACGTGCGCAACAGCGCCGGGACCATGGTGCCGTTCTCTGCGTTCGCCAAGGGCGAGTGGGTCTACGGCTCGCCGAAACTGGCGCGTTACAACGGCGTGGAAGCGATGGAGATCCTCGGTACCCCGGCACCGGGCTACTCCACTGGTGAAGCCATGGCCGAAGTCGAAGCCATCGCCAAGAAGCTGCCGGCCGGTGTCGGTATTTCCTGGACGGGCCTGTCCTATGAGGAACGCCTGTCGGGTTCCCAGGCGCCGGCGTTGTATGCCTTGTCGCTGCTGATGGTGTTCCTGTGCCTGGCGGCGCTGTATGAGAGTTGGTCGATTCCGATCGCGGTCATGCTCGTGGTGCCACTGGGGATCATCGGTGCCTTGATGGCCACCAGCTTGCGCGGCCTGTCCAACGATGTGTACTTCCAGGTGGGCCTGTTGACAACCATCGGCCTGGCGGCGAAAAACGCCATTCTGATCGTGGAGTTCGCCAAGGAACTTCACGAACAGGGACGAACGCTGGTGGAAGCCGCCATCGAAGCCTGTAGGATGCGTCTGCGGCCGATTATCATGACCTCGCTGGCGTTCGTCCTCGGCGTGGTCCCGCTGGCGATTTCCACCGGCGCCGGCTCGGGCAGCCAACACGCCATTGGCACCGGTGTGATCGGCGGCATGTTGACCGCTACCATCCTGGCGATTTTCTGGGTGCCCTTGTTCTTCGTGACCGTGTCGTCGATAGGTCGCCGCAAAAATGCGGACCAGGACGATACTCCTGAAACTTCTAAAGAGGCTGGCCAATGAGCAAGTCGCTCCTCTCCCTGACCATCGCCGCCGTCGTGCTCAGCGGCTGCTCGCTGATCCCCGACTATCAGCGGCCCGAAGCACCGGTCGCGGCGCAATACCCGCAAGGGCCGGCCTACGAGGCGGCCAATGCGCCCGGCCAGGCCGCCGCCGAGCAAGGCTGGAAACAGTTTTTCCATGACCCGGCGTTGCAACAGCTGATCCAGGTCGCCCTGGAAAACAACCGCGACCTGCGTGTCGCGGCGCTGAACATCGATGCCTACGCCGCGCAATACCGCATCCAGCGCGCGGACCTGTTCCCGGCCGTCTCGGCCACCGGCTCCGGTAGTCGCCAGCGGGTACCGGCACGGGCTTCGCAAACCGGCGAAGCGGCGATCAGCAGTTCCTATTCGGCAACCTTGGGCATCAGCGCCTATGAACTGGACCTGTTCGGTCGGGTTCGCAGCCTGAGCGAGCAAGCATTGCAAAGCTACTTCGCCACCGAAGAAGCCCGCCGCAGCACCCAGATCAGCCTGGTGGCCAACGTCGCCAATGCCTACCTGACCTGGCAGGCCGACAAGGAACTGCTCAAGCTGACCCAGGAAACCCTCGGGGCCTACGAGCAAAGCTTCAAGCTGACCTCGCGCAGCGCCGAAGTCGGCGTGGCCTCGGCCCTGGACCTGAGCCAGGCGCGTACCGCGGTGGAAAACGCCCGTGTGCAACTGGCCCGCTACACTCGCCAGGTGGCCCAGGACGAAAACAGCCTGACCCTGCTGCTGGGCACCGGCCTGCCGGCCAACCTGAACTCGCAACCGTTGAGCGATGACCTGCTCAGCGAAGTGCCGGCCGGGCTGCCGTCGGACCTGCTGCAACGTCGTCCGGACATCCTCCAGGCCGAACGCAACCTGCTGGCCGCCAACGCCAACATCGGCGCCGCGCGGGCCGCGTTCTTCCCGAGCATCAGCCTGACGGCCAACGCCGGCACCTTGAGCCCGGACCTGTCCGGCCTGTTCAAGGGCGGTTCGGGCACCTGGACCTTCGCGCCGCAGATCAACCTGCCGATCTTCAACGCCGGCAGCCTGCGAGCGAGCCTGGACTACGCCAAGATCCAGAAAGACATCAACGTCGCGCAGTACGAGAAGTCGATTCAGACAGCGTTCCAGGAAGTCTCCGACGGCCTGGCCGCACGCCAGACCTACAACGAACAGTTGCAGGCCCAGACCGACTTCGTTGCCGCCAACCAGGACTACTACCGCCTGGCCGAGCGTCGCTACCGCATCGGCGTCGACAGCAACCTGACCTTCCTCGACGCCCAACGCCAGTTGTTCAGCGCGCAACAGTCGCTGATCACTGACCGCCTTGCGCAACTGACCAGCGAGGTCAATTTGTACAAGGCACTGGGCGGTGGTTGGAATGCCGAGACGGGCAAGAACGAACCGGTGAAAGAAGAAGCGCCGAAGATGAAATTGTTCTGATTGACCCTTGACTGCAAAAACACGAAGCCCACCGAAAGGTGGGCTTTTTTGTTTGTGCCTGCTTCAACTCCGACTTGGCGAACGCGGGTCGACGATATCCAGCGCACGATTAGCCAACAATTCACTCAGCTCGATCATCTGCGCCACGCCGAGCGCAACATGCCGCCGCGAGCCCTCCAACTCGAACGCCAGGTCACTGACCATGGCATTGGCCGAGGCCAGGGTTTCGCTGAGATTGGCCAGGAGACACTCCGTGTCAATGGTATCGATGACGGTGAAGATTTGTGTTGAGGTTTTGGGTTTGGGATCAGGGTGGGTGCCCAGATGGTAATCGAGTGCTCGGCCTGCGGCCTCTTGGAGCTTTTCTGGATCGGGGTCGTTGTAGGGGAAAGTGCTCTCTGATGGCGAAGAAGGATGGTGTTTTTTCATAACGGCGCTCCTGCATCAATGGGAGCCCGAGACGTGGGCCCGGGCGCTGGCGCCTAACGAATTCGGCGGGCTTGCAGTCCCGGTCGCTTGATTGGCAGCGACACGTACAAGCTAGAGATACCGCTTCCGAGCAGCAACCTTAAAACCTCGTCGGAAAAATCGCCGCGTCTGTCAGACCGGCCACAAATCTTGTGGGAGCGAGCTTGCTCGCGATGGCGGCCTTACGGCCAGAAAATTGTTGATCGAGTACATATCCATTCCTGCGGTAACGGCCACTTAGGGTTCCGCCCTTACGGCGGCTCACTTTCGAAGAGCGCGAAAGTAAGCAAAGCGCTTTTGCC
>NZ_JACNDD010000142.1:0-16413 GCF_017351395.1 Pseudomonas sp. FW305-28 | reverse complement strand
GGGTGCGGGCAACCGCAGAATCTTGGCACGACCGCAACGGGCTGCGGTCAATCGATCACAGGCCACCGGATTCGCTGCCAAGGACTTTCTTCATGCCCGACACCCTGCCGCCGGATGCACTGCCGGCCGACCTGCATTATGTCGATGACACGGCCCCCGGCATCACCCGCAAGAAATTGCGTGGCAAGTTCTGTTATTTCGACCCGCAGGGCCAGCGCATCACCGACGCGGCCGAGATCCAGCGCATCAATGCCCTGGCGGTGCCGCCGGCCTATACCGATGTCTGGATCTGCACCGACCCCCGTGGTCATCTCCAGGCCACCGGGCGCGATGCCCGCGGGCGCAAGCAGTACCGTTACCACGCGCGCTGGCGTGAGGTGCGCGATGCGGACAAGTATTCGCGGATGCTGGAATTCGGACGGGCCTTGCCGCGCTTGCGCAAACGCCTCGAGGAGATCCTGGCCAAACCCGGGTTCAGCCGCGACAAGGTCATGGCCACCGTTATCACCCTGCTCGACCTCACCCTGATCCGAGTCGGCAACACCCAATACGCTCGCGACAATCGCTCCTATGGCTTGACGACCCTGCGCAACAAACATGTCGAAGTCAACGGCAGCGCCATCGCCTTCCAGTTCCGCGGCAAAAGCGGCATCGAGCACCAGATCACCGTGAAAGACCGACGCCTGGCCCGGATCATCAAGCGCTGCCAGGAGATCCCCGGACAAAACCTCTTCCAGTACCTGGACGAGAACGGTGAGCGTCACTCCGTCAGTTCTTCGGACATCAACGCCTACCTCAAGTCCCTCACCGGCGCCGATTTCACTGCCAAGGATTACCGTACCTGGGCCGGCAGCGCGGCGGCGCTGGCCGGGCTGCGGTTGCTATCGTGGGAAACCGAGAGCGAGGCGAAAAAGCACGTCGTCGAGATGGTCAGGCAGGTTGCCAGGCAGCTGGGCAACACGCCGAGCGTCTGTCGCAAGTGCTACATTCATCCTGCAGTGGTGGAGGCTTTTTTGCTCGGTGCCCTGAGGCAATTGCCCAAGCCGCGGCTGCGCAAAGGCCTCAGTGAAGAAGACGCCGCACTGGCGATATTTTTGCAGCGCATGGCCGACGCTGCCCAAGCGTGCTGAACAGAAAAGGGACGTGATGGGGCCGCCCGCGCCCAACCAGGGATGAGGAACATCCGAAGGCCTGCGAACTCCCAACTGTACGGCACAGCCGATCCGCAGGTACGTCAAAGGGTGAAATCGACAGGAGCTTCAGATGTCCGAACACATTGTCCATTTCCACTGCCAGATCGATCAGGGCACCACGGAGCGCTTCCGGGACAATTGCCTGGAAGCCATTGAAAAAGGCGCCGACTCGCTGATGCTCAACCTCTCCACCGTCGGCGGCAGCACCAACTTCGGTTTTACGCTCTATACCTTCATCAAGTCCCTTCCAGTGCCGGTGCGTGCGGTCAATGCCGGCAACATCGAGTCGATGGGCATCATCATGTTTCTCGCCGCCAGCGACCGCACCACCACACCCCACTCGCGCTTTCTGATCCACCCGATGAACTGGTACTTCGGTCAGAAATCCGTGGACCACTCACGCCTGCGCGAATACCTCTCCAGCCTCGACAACGACGTGGCGCGGTACGTGGAGATCTACGTCAAGGAAACCGCCGGCGCCGCGACTCAATTGGATATCTTCAAGTGCCTGTGTGCCGAGGAACGGGTGATCCCAGCGGAAAACTCCCTGGCCTTTGGTATTGCGCACCGGGTCGAACAGGTGGTTTTTCCAACGGACGCCAAGCATTGGAAAGTCAGCGGCGGCGAGGACTGAAAGGAAGCCAACCGGCGGCTGACCATTCGTCGCCAGCAAGCGGTTTTTTTTAAACTTCACCCGGCCATTTTCTTTCACAAATAATGCGAGGCACGTTGCTCGCTCAATCACTGAGGATTATCGAAATGGCCAGTAGCGGAAACAAAAACCCAGGCAACTTCGCCAATGATCGTGAAAAAGCATCTGAAGCCGGCAAGAAAGGCGGACAGGCGTCGGGCGGCAACGTTGCCAACGACCGGCAAAAAGGCATGGGAGCCGGTAACAAAGGTAGCGAACGCAGCCAAGGAGGCGGCAGAAAATCGTAACCACGCAAATCGTTGGGGCGCAGACGTACTGCGCCCCGGCGCTGTCCGCTCTCGCCCTCGCTACAAATACGAAATTCCATATATTCGATTGTCCGCATATACTCCGGCGCAGCCCAACCTTGCGCTTATCGGAGCCGATCGATGAAAGTCCTCTTCATGTGCACCGCCAACAGTTGCCGCAGCATTCTCAGCGAAGCGATGTTCAACCATCTGGCCCCGGCCGGATTCCAGGCCGTCAGCGCCGGCAGTTTCCCCAAGGGCCAAGTGCTCCCGCGCAGCCTGAGCACCTTGCAAGAAGCCGGTATCAGCGTAAAAGGCTTGCGCAGCAAGGGTAACGACGCGTTCGAGGGCAGCCCGCCGGACATCGTCATCACCGTGTGCGACAGCGCCGCTCGCGATGCTTGCCCGGTGTACTTCGGTCCGGCCATCAAAGCCCACTGGGGCCTGGTCGATCCATCGACCGTCAGAGGCAGCGATGATCAGGTCGGTCAGGCGTTCCACAGCACGCTGGACCGCATCGAAGCCCGCTGCCGGGCCTTCTTCGCCCTGCCCTTCGACCAACTGGATGCCCAGGCCCTGAAAGCCGAGCTGGACCGCATCGGCACCCTCTGACCGCTCAACCGGCGTTATACGCCTGCTTCACCGTCTCGATCCAGCTTGGGTCCAGGCGCGACTGTTCGGTGTCCAGGCCCAGCGCCTGCATGTTCGCCAGGTGCGCGTCGGCTTCACGCGCGAGGGAGCCCTGGGCGCTGGAGTTGGCGTCCAGCTGATGCATCTGGGCCAGCCCCAGGTGATAGAAGCGCAGCAGCTTCATGGCGGTGGGGTCCTGGGCCTGCACACCGGCCTTCACCTGGTGCATCACGTTGGTGATTTTCATCAGGCTGCGCTTGAGCTGCCAGCCGTATACCGCGGCGGCCATCCACGGCTGCGACCAGAAATACTGGCGCATCAGCACAGCCATCGCCAACACCGCGACAATCACCCCGCCGAGGTTGAAGCGAAAGTTATCACCTCCCGGCGTACCCAACAGCATCACGGCCAGGCTGGACAGCAGCATCGCCAGGGCCAGGAACACCACCGCGATGATCAGGGTGCTGCGGCGGGTCTGCCTGCGGTAGGTGTCGCCATCCCACGGTTTGATCTCGAACATCGCGGCGCAATTTCCTTGTACGGCATCAAAAGAGTCACGCATTATCGCCTGCCCGGTCGATTTAGCTATGCTGGGGCTCATTTTGTATGGCCGCCGACTCGCCGGGCCCGGATCGAAGTCCATGGCGATAGCGCAAGGATCGTGCGATCTTTCGGCGTGGACGTTTTTTTCAAGATGCCGTCGTTGTGTGCATGGCATCGTTTTCAAGGAAAGCTGAATGACTCAAAGACATGTAATCAACGCCTCGGTAAGCCCCAAGGGCAGCCTGGAGACCTTGTCCCAGCGCGAAGTCCAGCAACTGAGCGAAGCCGGCTCCGGCAGTATCTATACCCTCTTTCGCCAGTGCGCCCTGGCCATCCTCAATACCGGCGCCCATGTCGATAACGCCAAGACCATCCTGGAAGCCTACAAGGACTTCGAGATCCGCATTCACCAGCAGGACCGGGGCGTACGCCTGGAGCTGCTGAACGCGCCAGCCGATGCGTTCGTCGACGGCGAAATGATCGCCAGCACCCGGGAAATGCTCTTCAGTGCCCTGCGCGACATCGTCTACACCGAGAACGAACTGGACAGCCAGCGCATCGACCTCAGCTCGTCCCAGGGCATCAGCGACTACGTGTTCCACCTGCTGCGCAACGCCCGCACCCTGCGCCCTGGCGTGGAGCCGAAAATCGTCGTGTGCTGGGGCGGTCACTCGATCAACACCGAAGAATACAAATACACCAAGAAAGTCGGCCACGAACTGGGCCTGCGCAGCCTGGACATCTGCACTGGCTGCGGCCCGGGCGTGATGAAAGGCCCGATGAAAGGCGCCACCATCGCCCACGCCAAGCAGCGCATCCATGGCGGTCGCTACCTGGGCCTGACGGAGCCGGGGATCATCGCCGCCGAGGCGCCGAACCCAATCGTCAATGAGCTGGTGATCCTGCCGGACATCGAGAAGCGCCTGGAAGCCTTCGTGCGCGTCGGTCATGGCATCATCATCTTCCCGGGCGGTGCCGGTACGGCAGAGGAGTTCCTGTACCTGCTGGGCATCCTGATGCACCCGGCCAACCAGGACCTGCCCTTCCCCGTCGTGCTCACCGGGCCGAAAAGCGCCGCGCCGTACCTCGACCAGTTGCATGCGTTTGTCGGTGCGACCTTGGGTGAGGCGGCGCAGAAGCACTATCAGATCATCATTGACGACCCGGCCGAAGTGGCTCGGCAGATGACCCAGGGGCTCAAGGAGGTCAAGCAGTTCCGCCGCGAGCGTAACGACGCTTTCCACTTCAACTGGCTGCTGAAGATCGACGAGGGCTTCCAGCGCCCGTTCGACCCGACTCACGCCAACATGGCCAGCCTGGGCCTGAGCCGTGACCTGCCCGCCCACGAACTGGCCGCCAACCTGCGCCGGGCGTTCTCGGGGATCGTGGCCGGTAACGTCAAGGACAAGGGCATCCGCCTGATCGAAGAGCACGGTCCTTACGAGATCCACGGCGACGCCGCCATCATGGAACCTCTCGACCGCCTGCTCCAGGCCTTCGTCGCCCAACATCGCATGAAACTGCCGGGCGGCGCGGCGTATGTGCCGTGCTATCGCGTGGTGACCTGACCTAGCAGAGCACCACAGATCCAATGTGGGAGCGAGCTTGCTCGCAATGGCGCCGGTACATTCAGCATCGATGCAGGCTGAACCACCGCTATCGCGAGCAAGCTCGCTCCCACAAGTGTTCTGCGGCAGTCATAGAATCGGAAGCAGCCGCATCAGGCCGGCCTCATCCACCTCAATGCCTAACCCGAGGTAATCCTTGATCTGCGGATGAAGGGTGACCACGGGGTGCGTGTGCGTTGCCGTCACCACCATCACATCGGCCCCGGCGGCCTCGCCTGCCCGAATACCGGCCTCGGCGTCTTCAAACACCAGACACTCCCGGGGCGTCACCTGCAGGCGTTCGGCCGCCAGGCGATAGCAGGCGGGGTTGGGCTTGCCGTCATTCACATCCTCGGCGGTGACCATCACTGCCGGGCGCGGGATTCCCGCCGCTTCCATACGCCGCAAGGCCAATGCCATGGGCGCCGAGGTGACGATTGCCCATCGCTCTGGCGGCAGGCTATGCAGAAACGCAGCCGCCCCCTTCACTGGCTCCACGCCTTCCACGTCTTCGATTTCCTCGCGGGTGATCCGCTCGGCCTCGGCCTGGGCATCCACCCCTGGCAGATGCTGGCGAGCGATGGTGTCGATGGCGCGCATGCCGTGGATCGTCGGCAGGAACGTCGCCACATCCACGCCGTGGCGCAGGGCCCAGCGGGTCCAGATCCGCTCGGCGGCGGCGATGGAGGTGAGCAAGGTGCCGTCCATGTCGAACAGGAAGGCGCGGTAGGCGATGTGGGTGGTAAGACTGGCAGGCATCGGATCCTCGGTGGCGGCGTGGCGGGTGACGGCCACTGTAACATCGCCAGGCACCAAACCCTTGTGGGAGCGAGCTTGCTCGCGATGGCACCGGTACATTCAGCACTGATGCAGGCTGAACCACCGCCATCGCGAGCAAGCTCGCTCCCACAGGGTCCGGTGGTGGGTTGATTACACCAACCGCTCGATCGGCTGATGCAGCCAGACCCGCTTGTAGTACAGCGTCTGCAACAACAGCATGCTCAGGTAAGCCACCGGGAACGCCATCCACACCCCTTGCAACCCGAAGTGCGCGTCCAGCAGATACGCGGCCGGCACTTGCACGGCGACGATGCAGAAAATCGAGATGGCGACCGGCACCAGCACCGTGCCACTGGCGCGCATGATGCCGCCAACGATCGCCTGGAAACCGAACACCAGCAAGCTCCAGAGCATGATATGCAGCAAGTGTTCGGCCTGGACCCGGGCCGCCGGATCCGTGATGAACAGCCCCAGCAGCCAGTGGGACAACAGATAGCCCAGGAGCACCAGCCCACCGGTGAGCCAGAGGTTGAATGCCAGCCCCGTGCGCAGGATCGGCCCCAGGCGCTCCAGGCGGCCGGCACCAATGGCCTGGGCGCCGAGGATCGAGGCAGTGATGGCAATCGACAGCGCCGGAAACTGCACGTAGTTGACGATCTGCGTCACCGCGCCGTAGGCCGCCGTGGCCTGGGAGCCGTGGCGATTGACCAGCGCCAGGATCACCAACTCCGACAACGAGATCACCACCATCTGCAACCCGGTGGGCAGGCCGATGCGCAGGACCTTGCCGAGGATGTCCCGGTCCAGGCGCATCGCCGCGAACAACGCACGGTCCGGCGCCAAGGCATGCTCGCGGCGACTCAGGCGCCACGCCAGCATCAGCATTGCCGACGTCGTCCCCGCCAGCCCTGCCCATGCCGCGCTCTGGATGCCCATCTGCGGCAACCCCAGCCAGCCGCGAATCAACGCTGGCGTGAGCAGCAGCCCGACACTGGTGGACACCAGCAGCGCCAACATCGGTGACACCGTATCGCTCACCCCGCGCAGCAGTTGGGTGAACAGCACGAATACCAGCAGCATCGGCAGGATCCACAGCATGACCCGGGCATAGGAAACGGCGTCCTCCAACACATCGGCCGGCGTGCCCAGCCCTTGCAACGCCTGACGAGCAAAGACACTGCCAAGCACCGCCGCCACCAGGCCAATGATCGCCCCCAGCAACAAGGTCGAACCGGCAATCGCCTTCACCGTGCCGGTTTCGCCGGCGCCGTAGGCCTGCCCGATCAACACCCCCGCCCCCGCGCCCAGGCCGATCACCAAAGCGATAAAGAAAAACACGATGGGAAACATGCCCGACACCGACGCCAATGCCTGGGTGCCGAGCATCTGGCCGATGTAGATGCTGTTGAACGTGCCGGACATGGACTGCAGGAAGTTGGACAGGACCATGGGGATCAGGAACAGGAGATAGGTTTTCCAGAGGGGCTGGGTCGGCATGGGGACTCTGATGGCAGGTTCGAAAATCCGATGCGGGGTAATTTAGCTCAATCCATGGATTCTGTTTCAGAAGATGTCCGTTTTCGTGGCGTGCCAATACCAGGCTCGCCCCACGCCCCAGCGGGGGCGAGCGCCCTCGCCAGGAGATTTCCACAGGTCAGGCGATCTCGACAATCTCCCAATCTCGTCTATTCTTAGATATCACTGTGCCATTACTTTTATCGAAATCGGACGACTGGTCCTCAAGACCGTACCGGCCTTGCAGATAACCAGTTATTCGCAAATAACCTGTTAGCAACACTGTTCAAGGACCGAACCATGACGTCGTATTCTCACGGTCATTCCCTTTCCCAATCACAACCACGCATTCTCTGGAGCACCGTGCTGGTGGCCATCGCCGCGAGCATTGGCGTGCTGGCGCTCAATGGCACGAGTGGGCAAAACATCGGTTTGAGTGTGGCGATCGTGGTCTTGGGCGTCGGTGCTGGCGTATGGGGTGCGCGTTCGCAACGCCAGCAGTTCGACAGCGCCCTCGCCGCCGCCATGGCCCGCCACGACCTGCAAGGCAGCGAGCACCTGGCCCATAGAACCAACGCACAACTCAACGACGTCATCCTCGGTGCCATGCCGATCTGGGCCAAGCAGGTCGAAAGCTCCCGGCAGCAGACCGAGACCGCGATCGTCTCACTGACCAGCCGCTTCACTGGCATTTCGTCACGCCTGGAAGACACCGTGCAAGCCTCGCAATTGGCCGCCGGTGAACTGGCCGGCAGCAGCGGTGGCGGCGCCGTGCAGGTGCTGGCCCAAAGCGAAGGTGAACTGGTCAAGGTCATCGACTCCCTGAAGGCCACCCAGGCCAGCCGCGACGAAACCCTGGCCCAGGTGCGCAACCTGACGGCCTATACCGGCGAGCTGCGGACCATGGCCGCCGACGTCGCGGCGATTGCCGCACAGACCAACCTGCTGGCCCTCAACGCCGCCATCGAAGCCGCCCGTGCCGGCGAGGCCGGGCGTGGGTTTGCGGTGGTGGCCGACGCCGTGCGCAGCCTCTCGAGCAAGTCCAGCGAGACCGGCCAGCAGATGTCGGCCAAGGTCGACATCATCAACACCGCCATCACCCAACTGGTGCATGCCGCCTCCAGCGGCGCGGACCAGGACAGCCATTCGGTCAGTGCCTCCGAGCAAAGCATCCAGCAGGTGCTGGAGCGCTTCAAGAGTGTCACCGGCCGACTGGCCGACTCGGCCGACATGCTGCAACGGGAAAGCTTCGGCATCCGCGATGAACTCACCGAGGTGCTGGTCAGCCTGCAATTCCAGGATCGGGTCAGCCAGATCCTCAGCCACGTGCGCGACAACATAGAGGACCTGCATGTGCATCTGCAGCAGGCCAGTCAGTCGCCCGACCAGGCCGTCTCCATCGATGCCCGCCAATGGCTGGCGCGCATGGAAACCACTTATGCCACCGACGAGCAGCGCCGCAATCACCACGGCGACTCGAGCGCGCAACAGACTTCACAGGAAATAACCTTCTTTTAGGAGAGCCGCTCATGGCTAAAAGTGTATTGGTTGTCGACGACTCCGCGAGCGTTCGGCAGGTGGTCGGCATCGCGTTGAAAAGTGCCGGCTATGACGTGATCGAAGCCAGCGACGGCAAGGACGCGCTGGGCAAGCTCAACGGCCAGAAAGTGCACCTGATCATCAGTGACGTGAACATGCCCAACATGGACGGCATCACCTTCGTCAAGGAGGTCAAGAAGCTGGCCAGCTACAAGTTCACGCCGATCATCATGCTCACCACCGAATCCCAGGAATCGAAGAAACAGGAAGGCCAGGCCGCCGGGGCCAAGGCCTGGGTGGTCAAGCCGTTCCAGCCAGCGCAGATGCTGGCGGCGGTATCCAAGCTGATCCTTCCTTGATAGCCGGAGGCTCCGATGCCGTTGCACTACGAAGCACAGGATGACACCGCCCAGGTGCACATCGACGGCGAGCTGACGATCTACACCGCGGCCGAGCTGGCCGCGCAGTGGCTGCCGCACCTGGGGGCAACGCCGCGAATGGCCCTCGATCTGTCGCAGATCACCGAGATGGACGGCGCTGGCCTGCAACTGCTGCTGATGGTGCAGCGCGAGGCCTCCCGGGCCGGGACCCAACTGACACTGACCGGCCAAAGCCAGGCCGTCACGGAGACACTTGCCCTGTGCAACCTGGTTGCCTAGGACGCCGGACACGACAAAGGAAATGAGCGTGAGCATCAATCTCGATCAGGCACAACAGACCTTCATCGTCGAGGCACGGGAACAGTTGCAGGCGATGGAAGAGTCGCTGCTGCAACTGGAAACCGACCCCGGCGACGATGACGCCATCGGTGCGATCTTCCGGGCGGCCCACACGATCAAGGGTTCGGCCGGGCTGTTTGGCCTGGAACCCATCGTCAGCTTTACCCACATCGTCGAAGACGTGCTCGACCGCCTGCGCAACGGCAGCGTCGAGGTGGACGCCGGCCTGATTGCGGTGTTGCTCAAGTCCAGCGACCACATGCTGGAACTGATCAACGTGGCCGCCAACCAGGGCGGAGCGCTGCCGCCGCCGGCCCTGCAACGGGAAGTGGAGCTGTGCCAGATCCTGCAGGAATACCAGGCGCCCTCGCCGGCCGCGGCCCCAACGCCTGCGCAGGACACCGAAACCCGCGAGCCCGGCGAAACGCGCCTCTGGCACCTTTCCCTGCGCTTCGGCCAAGACGTGTTCCGCAACGGCATGGACCCGCTGTCGTTCCTGCGCTACCTGCAAACCCTGGGTGAAATCGTCGACCTCACCACCCTGACCGACGCCCTGCCCGCCGCCGATGCCTGGGACGCCGAGTCCTGCTACCTGGGCTTCGACATCGCGTTTCGCTCGGCCGCCAGCCACGGGGCGATCAACGAAGTGTTCGATTTCGTCCGGGAAGACTGCGAGATCGAGATCGTTGCCCAGGATGACGACATCGCGCCCCTGGCCAACACCGGCCTGGTGACCACATCACCGGAACCGGCCGAAGAAACCACCGCGTTGGTCGCCACCGGCGAGTTGCTGTCCGACCAGCGCAAGACGCCGCGCATGCCCGCCCAGATCGCCACCGACAAACAAGCGGTGACCAGCGACAGCAAGGCCAAGGACGGCACCTACGTACGGGTCAACGCCGACAAGCTCGACGAGTTGATCAACCTGGTGGGCGAACTGGTCATCGCCAGCGCCGGCGCCAGCCTGCTGGCCCGCACCTGCCACAACGACCCGTTGCAGGAAGCCACCTCGTCGGTCTCCGGGCTGGTGGAAGAAATCCTCGACGGCGCCCTGCGCCTGCGCATGATCCCCATTGGCGAAACCTTCAACCGCTTCCGTCGGGTGGTGCGTGATGTCAGCCAGGAACTGGGCAAGGACATCGACCTGATCATCAGCGGCGCGGAGACCGAGCTGGACAAGACCGTGGTGGAAAAAATCGGCGACCCGCTCATGCACCTGCTGCGCAACGCCATGGACCACGGCATAGAAACCGCCGAGGCCCGGCTGGCGGCCGGCAAATCGGTCAAGGGGCACTTGCACCTCAACGCGTATCACGACTCCGGCAGCATCGTGCTGGAAATCGCCGACGACGGGGCCGGCCTGAACCGTGACCGGATCCTGGAAAAAGCCCAGGAGCGTGGCCTGGTGCAGCCAGGTGCCAGCCCCACCGACCAGGAAATCTACAACCTGATTTTCGAACCCGGCTTTTCCACCGCCCAGGCCGTGACCAACCTTTCGGGGCGTGGCGTGGGCATGGACGTGGTCAAGCGCAACATCACCCTGCTGCGCGGCACCGTCGACCTGGACAGCCAGCCCGGCAAGGGCACCGTGGTGCGCATCCGCCTGCCGCTGACCCTGGCGATCATCAATGGCTTCCTGGTGGGCATCGGTCAGTCGACCTATGTGATTCCGCTGGACATGGTCCAGGAATGCATCGAGCTGAGCGAAGACGATGGCCTCACCAGCCGCGAGCAAGGCTACCTCGACCTGCGCGGCGAGGTGCTGCCCCTGGTCTACCTGCGCGATCACTTCAGCCACGAAGGCCCGGCCGCGCGCCGGCAGAACGTGGTGGTGGTGCGCTACGCCGAACTCAAGGCCGGGCTGGTAGTGGATGACTTGCTGGGTGAGTTCCAGACCGTGATCAAACCGCTGGGCAAGCTGTTTGGCGCCCTTCGCGGCATCAGCGGCTCGACCATCCTGGGCAGTGGCGCCGTGGCGTTAATTCTCGACGTAC
This sequence comes from Pseudomonas sp. FW305-28, assembly GCF_017351395.1. NCBI lineage: Bacteria > Pseudomonadati > Pseudomonadota > Gammaproteobacteria > Pseudomonadales > Pseudomonadaceae > Pseudomonas > Pseudomonas sp. FW305-28. The sequence goes on along the minus strand of NZ_JACNDD010000142.1, from coordinate 4,954 downwards.
CGGCATTGCTCACCCAGATCGCCCAGACAGAAAACCGCTACACCCCGACTCAATTACAACAAGCCAACGCTCGCTGACGCTTTAGCACTTCCATGGAGAGGTACTTCCCGATGAAATGGTTCTACGATCTTAGAATCGCCACCAAACTGATCACTTCATTTCTTGTGGTGCTGGCCCTGACCGCCGTCATGGGGGTGTTCGCGATCATCCAACTGGGCGAGGTGAACAGCACCACCGTCGAGATCCGGGAAAACTGGATGCCATCCATGCGTGCTGCCTCGGGCATGCGTTTCTACGGGGCAAACTACCGCCTCAAGGAAAACCGCCACATTACCGCCGATTCCGAACAAGAACGCCTCACTGTCGAACAAGAAGCGGAAGAAGCCAAAAAGGGGTTTGAAACCCGCATGGCGACCTATGAAAAACTGCTCTCCAGCGCGGAAGATCGCCAGCTGTTCGAAACCACCCGCAATGACTGGGTCGCTTACCTCGCCGTCAGCAAGGACCTGCTTGCGCTGTCTCGGCAAAACCTGACCGAGCAAGCCCATGCACTGCTCAAGGGCGAATCCAAGCGTCAATTCGATCTGGTGGTCAACGACCTGCAAAAAATGGTGGAACTCAATGACGTCGGCGCCGGCGCCGCCAGCGAGCGTGGCGCAGCGCTGTTTGAAAAATCGCGCCTGTCGATCATCGTCGCGCTGGTTGCCGCCCTGCTGATGGGCCTGGGCCTGGCGCTGTTCATCTCGCGCATCATCTCCCGCCCCTTGAAACAGGCCGCGACCGTCGCCGAGCAATTGGCCGAAGGCAACCTGAACGCAAAAATCGAAGGCGGCTCCAAAGACGAAACCGGCATGGTGCTCAACGCCATGCAGAACATGATCGGCAAGCTCTCGCACATCATTGGCGAAGTGCGTAACGCTGCGGACAACTTGGCCAGTGCCTCCGAAGAAGTCAGCGCCACCGCGCAATCGATGAGCCAGGCCACCAGCGAGCAGGCGGCCAGTGTCGAGGAAACCAGTGCGTCCATCGAGCAGATGAGCGCCAGCATCAACCAGAACACCGAGAACGCCAAGGTCACCGATGGCATGGCCAGCAAAGCCGCCAAGGAAGCCACCGACGGCGGCGAATCGGTGCAGCAGACCGTGGTGGCGATGAAGAAAATCGCCCAGCGCATCAGCATCATCGACGACATCGCCTACCAGACCAACCTGCTGGCGCTCAACGCCGCCATCGAGGCAGCGCGCGCCGGTGAACACGGCAAAGGCTTCGCCGTGGTCGCCGCCGAAGTGCGCAAGCTGGCCGAACGCAGCCAGGTGGCCGCCCAGGAAATCGGCGAGCTGTCCTCCAGCAGCGTCGATATGGCGGAAAAGGCTGGGAACCTGCTCAACGAGATGGTCCCCTCGATCAACAAGACCTCGGACCTGGTGCAGGAAATCAGCGCCGCCTCCGAAGAACAGGCCGCCGGTGTGGCGCAGATCAACACCGCCATGACCCAGCTCAACCAGGTGACCCAACAGAACGCCTCCAGCAGCGAAGAGCTGGCCGCCACCGCCGAGGAAATGAGCAGCCAGGCCGAACAGCTGCAACAGGCCATGAGCTTCTTCACCCTGGACACACCGCCCAAGTCTGCTGTGCAAGTTGCCAGGGTCGACAACACCCCAGGCTCCTCCGGCCGCAAACCGGCGCGGGCACCGGCACCGATCATGCCCAAGGCGTTTGCCTACAACATGGCCAGCGCTCCGGACGAATCGGAATTCACCCGGTTCTGATGGCCCGGTTCCACAGGCTTGCTTAAAGGAGAAAAAGCAATGGGCGCCATCGCGACCACACGTCAAACCGCCCTCGCGGTCGAGGAAGAAGCGCAATACCTGACGTTTATGCTTGGCACGGAGATGTTTGCCATCGGCATCCTGTGCATCAAGGAAATCATCGAATACGGCAACCTGACCGTGGTGCCGATGATGCCGACCTTCGTGCGCGGGGTGATCAACCTGCGGGGCGCGGTCGTGCCGGTCGTCGACCTGTCGGCCCGTTTCGGTCGGCCGAATTCGGCGATCAGCCGGCGCTCGTGCGTGGTGATCATCGAGGCGTCCAGCGCCGACGGCCAGGCCCAGGACATTGGCCTGCTGGTGGACACGGTGTCGGCGGTGCTGGAAATCCCGGCCTCGCAGATCGAGCCGCCACCGAGCTTCGGCGCGAAGATCCGAGCCGATTTCATCAGTGGCATGGCCAAGGTCGATGGCAAGTTCGTCATCGTGCTGGAGGTGGACCGCGTGCTGTCCATCGACGAAATGTCCCAACTCGCCGAAGCCAGCCCGAACGCGCTGGAAGTGGATGCCCCGTGAACACCGATACCTGCAAGGAACGCCCGGCAAACGCGCTGGCGCTCAGTGACCGAGAATTCAGCCAGTTCCAGTCCTGGCTGTACCAGGCCGCCGGCATCAGCCTGTCCGAGGCCAAGAAAGCCCTGGTGGCCGGGCGTCTGTTCAAACGCCTCAAGCACTATGGGCTGGACAGCTACGGCGAGTATTTCAAGCTGATCATGAACGGTCAGCGCACCGATGAATTACAAGTGGCGCTGGACCTGCTGACGACCAACGAGACCTACTTTTTCCGCGAGCCCAAGCATTTCGATTTCCTGCGCCAACACGTATTGCCCCACGCAACGCCGGGCAAGACCTTCCGCCTGTGGAGCGCGGCCAGCTCTTCCGGGGAAGAACCCTATAGCCTGGCCATGACCCTGGCCGAAGGGCTGGGCACCACGCCCTGGGAAGTGATCGGTTCGGACATCAGCAGCCAGGTGCTGGCCAAGGCGCGCTCCGGGCATTATCCGATGGAACGCGCCCGCACCCTGCCCCAGCCGCTGCTGGTGAAATATTGCCTCAAGGGCACCGGCAGCCAGCAAGGCACGTTCCTCATCGACCGGGCGTTGCGCAACCGGGTCAACTTCATCCAGGTCAATCTCAACGACACCTTGCCGGAGCTGGGGGAGTTCGATGTGATCTTCCTGCGCAACGTCATGATCTATTTCGACCAACCGACCAAAAGCAAAGTGGTCGCGCGCTTGATCCCCCGGCTCAAGCCCGGCGGGTATTTCATCGTCAGCCACTCGGAGAGTCTCAACGGTGTGTCCGACGCGTTGAAACTGGTGGCGCCCTCGATTTACCGCAAACCATGAACGCCGCCATCAGAGCAGTGGCCGAGGAGTACCTGGCGCCAGGGGAGTTTCGCTTCGCCACCTGCCCGACCCGCCTGCGCACGATTCTCGGCTCTTGCGTGGCGATCACGCTGTGGCACCCCGAACGCAGGATCGGCGCCATGTGCCACTTCATGCTGCCCAGCCGAGTGCGCTGCTCCAACGCACTGAACGGCCTCTACGCCGACGAAGCCATCGAACTGTTCATCCGTCAGGCCCGGGCGCACCGCACCGACCCCGAGGACTACCAACTCAAGCTGTTCGGCGGCGGGGAGATGTTCCCCGAGCTGCAACGCCATGTGCCCTACGGTGATGTGGCGCGACTGAACGTCAACGCCGCGCTGGAAATGGCCGCCCTCTATCGCCTCGACCTGATCGCCCAGGACATGGGCAGCACCGGCCACCGCAGCATCATTTTCGACCTGCGCAGCGGCGATGTGTGGGTCAGGCACCAACCCATAAGGACCCGGCACTGACCATGTCAAAAAAGATCAATGTACTGCTGGTGGATGACTCTGCCGTGGTTCGCCAGGTGTTATTGGCGATTCTCAGCGAGACACCGGACATCCACGTCATGGGCGCGGCGTCCGACCCGATTTTCGCCATGGATAAACTGGCCAAGGAATGGCCCGACGTGATCGTGCTGGACGTGGAAATGCCGCGCATGGACGGCATCACCTTCCTGAAGAAAATCATGAGCGAACGCCCTACCCCGGTGGTGATCTGTTCGTCGCTGACGCCCCGGGGCGCGGAAACGACGTTGCAGGCGATGGCCGCCGGCGCGGTGGAAATCATCACCAAGCCCACCACCGGGCTGAAGAATTTTCTGTTGGAGTCGGCGCCCGAATTGGTGTCGGCAATCCGTGCCGCCGCCCAGGTCAACGTGCGCAACCTCGGCAAACGCCCCGCCCCGACGGCGCTGGCGCCAGCGATCAAACTCAACGCCGACGCCATGCTGCCCGCCGCCAACGGCCATGCCATGGCGCAGACCACCGAACGCATCGTCGCCCTGGGCACCTCCACCGGCGGCACCCAGGCCTTGGAAGCGGTGCTCACCGCCCTGCCACGGGTCTGCCCGGGCATTGTCATCGTCCAGCACATGCCGGAAAAATTCACCGCCTCGTTCGCCGCCCGGCTCAACAGCCTGTGCCAGATCGAAGTGCGCGAAGCCCGTAACAACGACCGCATCCACCCGGGCCTGGCGCTCATCGCCCCGGGCGGCAAACACATGATGGTGACCCGCAGCGGCGCGTTCTACCACGTGCAAGTGGTGGACGGCCCGCTGGTCAACCGCCACCGCCCTTCGGTGGATGTATTGTTTCGCTCAGTCGCCAAATTCGCCGGCCGCAACGCCACCGGCATCATCATGACCGGCATGGGCGACGACGGCGCCCGCGGCCTGAAGGAAATGCTCGACGCTGGTGCCAGCACCGTGGCCCAGGACGAAGCCAGTTGCGTGGTCTTCGGCATGCCCAAGGAAGCGATCAAACTCAATGCGGCGCAACGGGTGATGGGGTTGCAGGAAATCGCGCAGGTGATCTTGCATCGGTAACAGCATTAAAAGGCAATCGAAACCTGTGGGAGCGAGCTTGCTCGCGATGGCGGCGGCCCATTCAACACGGATGCAAGCTGAACCACCGCTATCGCGAGCAAGCTCGCTCCCACAGTGGAGTTGTGGCGAGGTGCAATCACCCGCCTAGAAAAATCGCCATCTTCGCCATGAGTACGCCTGGACCAAAAAATTGCAACAGGAGCCGC
>NZ_JACNDD010000141.1:0-16553 GCF_017351395.1 Pseudomonas sp. FW305-28 | reverse complement strand
ACCATCAACACCGCTCACGTTGAATACGATTCGGCCGTGCGTCACTACGCACACGTTGACTGCCCAGGTCACGCCGACTACGTAAAAAACATGATCACCGGTGCTGCCCAGATGGATGGCGCGATCCTGGTTTGCTCGGCCGCTGATGGTCCGATGCCACAAACCCGTGAGCACATCCTGCTGTCCCGTCAGGTAGGCGTTCCGTACATCGTTGTCTTCCTGAACAAGGCTGACATGGTTGACGACGCTGAGCTGCTGGAACTGGTTGAGATGGAAGTGCGCGACCTGCTGAGCACTTACGACTTCCCAGGTGATGACACTCCAATCATCATCGGTTCGGCTCTGATGGCTCTGAACGGCCAAGACGACAACGAAATGGGCACCACTGCCGTCAAGAAGCTGGTGGAAACTCTGGACAGCTACATCCCAGAGCCAGAGCGCGCTATCGACAAGCCGTTCCTGATGCCAATCGAAGACGTATTCTCGATCTCCGGTCGCGGTACTGTTGTGACTGGTCGTGTTGAGCGTGGCATCGTCCGTATCCAGGAAGAAGTTGAGATCGTCGGTCTGCGCGACACTCAGAAAACTACCTGCACCGGCGTTGAAATGTTCCGCAAGCTGCTCGACGAAGGTCGTGCTGGTGAGAACTGCGGCGTACTGCTGCGCGGCACCAAGCGTGACGACGTTGAGCGTGGCCAGGTTCTGGTCAAGCCAGGCACCGTCAAGCCGCACACCAAGTTCACCGCAGAAGTCTACGTTCTGAGCAAGGAAGAAGGCGGCCGTCACACTCCGTTCTTCAAAGGCTACCGTCCACAGTTCTACTTCCGTACAACTGACGTGACTGGTAACTGCGAGCTGCCAGAAGGCGTTGAAATGGTAATGCCGGGTGACAACATTCAGATGACTGTTACCCTGATCAAGACCATCGCGATGGAAGACGGTCTGCGTTTCGCTATCCGTGAAGGCGGTCGTACCGTCGGCGCTGGCGTCGTAGCTAAAGTCATCGAGTAAACAGTTGTAATGTCTTTTTCGGGCCGGCATAATGGTCGGCCTGATTTTGTTTTAGGTCAGTAGCTCAATTGGCAGAGCGACGGTCTCCAAAACCGTAGGTTGGGGGTTCGATTCCCTCCTGACCTGCCAGATTCACTCAGTGTGTCTGGCTTTCTTTTCACAGGATCTTCATAGATGACTCCTAAAGCTGAAGCTCAAGGCTCTCGCTTCGATCTGCTCAAGTGGCTAGTGGTAGTCGCTTTGGTGGTTATTGGCGTTGTTGGCAATCAGTATTATTCTGCTTCGCCGATCCTGTACCGTGTACTTGCATTGCTCGCCATTGCTGCTGTTGCTGCCTTTGTAGGCTTGCAGACGGCCAAGGGCAAGTCTTTCTTTGTACTCGCTAAGGAAGCTCGCACCGAGATTCGTAAAGTCGTATGGCCGACTCGCCAAGAAACCACGCAGACCACGTTGATCGTTGTGGCTGTTGTTCTGGTAATGGCGTTGCTGTTGTGGGGGCTCGATTCCCTGCTCGGCTGGCTTGTTTCCTTGATTGTTGGCTAAGGGTGTCCCGTGGCTAAGCGTTGGTACGTTGTGCATGCTTACTCGGGTTACGAGAAGCATGTCATGCGCTCGCTGGTAGAGCGCGTAAAGCTGGCTGGCATGGAAGACGGCTTTGGCGAGATTCTGGTCCCCACTGAAGAAGTGGTTGAAATGCGTAATGGCCAGAAACGCAAAAGTGAACGCAAGTTCTTTCCGGGCTACGTGCTGGTACAGATGGATATGAACGAAGGGACTTGGCACTTGGTCAAGGATACCCCTCGGGTGATGGGTTTCATCGGCGGTACTGCCGACAAGCCCGCGCCGATCACGGATAAAGAGGCAGAAGCGATTCTGCGTCGCGTCGCTGATGGTAGCGACAAGCCGAAGCCGAAGACGTTGTTTGAACCGGGTGAGGTTGTACGTGTCACCGACGGTCCATTCGCCGACTTCAATGGCACGGTTGAAGAAGTTAACTACGAAAAGAGCCGGATCCAAGTGGCAGTGCTCATTTTCGGTCGCTCTACTCCGGTAGAGCTAGAGTTCAGTCAGGTCGAAAAGGTCTGATTGAGCAGGCATCCCAACCCCGCAGCCCAAGGCTGTGGGGTTTTGTCGTCACTGGGATAAACGCGCAAGTAACCGGGGAGCCTTTCGAGGCGTTCGAACCCGTAATTGGAGTGCCTCATGGCCAAGAAAATTACCGCTTACATCAAGCTGCAAGTGAAGGCCGCTCAGGCTAACCCAAGCCCACCTGTTGGTCCTGCACTGGGTCAGCACGGCGTGAACATCATGGAATTCTGCAAGGCCTTCAACGCCCGTACTCAGGGTCTTGAGCCAGGTCTGCCGACTCCAGTGATCATCACTGTCTACAGCGACCGTAGCTTCACCTTCGAAACAAAAAGCACCCCAGCTTCGGTTCTGCTGAAGAAGGCTGCAGGTTTGACCAGCGGTTCCGCTCGTCCAAACACCGTTAAGGTTGGCACCGTTACCCGTGCTCAGCTGGAAGAAATCGCGAAAACCAAAAACGCGGATCTGACTGCAGCTGATATGGATGCAGCCGTGCGTACTATCGCCGGTTCTGCTCGTAGCATGGGCCTTAACGTGGAGGGTGTGTAATGGCTAAGCTGACCAAGCGTCAAAAGGCTATCGCCGGCAAAATCGAAGCAGGCAAGGCCTACAACTTTGTAGACGCCGCCGCTCTGCTGGCTGAGCTGTCGACTGTCAAGTTCAGCGAGTCGTTCGACGTTGCTGTGAACCTGGGCGTTGACCCACGTAAATCCGACCAGGTCGTTCGTAGCGCTACCGTGCTGCCACACGGCACTGGCAAGACCGTTCGTGTAGCTGTCTTCACCCAGGGCCCAGCAGCTGAAGCTGCTCTGGCTGCTGGCGCTGATCGCGTCGGCATGGACGATCTGGCTGCCGAAATGAAAGGCGGCGACCTGAACTATGACGTAGTGATCGCATCTCCGGATGCCATGCGCGTTGTAGGCCAGTTGGGTCAGATCCTCGGTCCACGTGGTCTGATGCCTAACCCTAAAGTCGGCACCGTAACGCCAGACGTAGCCACCGCGGTTAAAAACGCCAAGGCTGGTCAGGTTCGTTATCGCACCGACAAAAACGGCATCATCCACACTTCCGTTGGCAAGATCGGCTTCGACGCCGTCAAGCTGAAGGAAAACGTTGAAGCCCTGATCGCTGATCTGAAGCGTATCAAGCCAGCTTCTTCGAAAGGCATCTACGTCAAGCGCGTTACCCTGAGCACCACCATGGGCCCAGGTCTGGTCATCGACCAGAGCTCGCTCGACGCGTAAGACTCGGGTTGGCGCGAGCAATCGCGCCAATCAAAAAATTGGGGTCCCTGCCTGGCGGGGGCTGTCCAAGACCGTAGGCGACGCAAGTCTTAAACCATAAGCCTACGCAGATGGTGCTCCCGGTTCCTTACCGAATCAGACACCAAAACGACATTCGGTTTCGACCGAATGAAACGGTAACAAGCAGGAGTTAAACCCGTGGCAATTAATCTCGAAGACAAGAAGGCCATCGTCGCTGAAGTCAACGAGGCTGCCAAAGTCGCTCTGTCCGCTGTTGTGGCTGATGCCCGCGGTGTGACGGTAGGCGCTATGACCGGACTCCGTAAAGAGGCTCGTGAAGCTGGCGTATACGTACGTGTTGTACGTAACACCCTGCTCAAGCGCGCCGTTGCTGGCACTGAATACAGTGTCCTCAACGACGTGTTCACTGGCCCGACTCTGATCGCGTTCTCCAAGGATCATCCAGGCGCTGCTGCCCGTTTGTTCAAGGAATTCGCCAAGAGTCAGGATAAGTTCGAGATCAAGGCAGCTGCGTTCGAGGGCAAGTTCCTCGCAGCTAACCAAATCGACGTACTGGCAACACTGCCGACCCGCGACGAAGCCATTTCGCAGCTGATGAGCGTGATTCAAGGCGCTACCAGCAAGCTGGCTCGTACTCTGGCTGCAGTTCGCGAGCAAAAAGAAGCTGCCGCAGCCTAAGGCTGAGCATTTTCTCTCGCGTATTTTTGTTTATTTCGATGGCCGCGTAGGCCGTCCCCCAATTCAGGAAATACAGCAATGTCTATCTCCCAAGACGATATCCTCAACGCCGTAGCTGAAATGTCGGTTCTGCAGGTTGTTGAGCTGATCAAAGCTTTCGAAGAAAAATTCGGCGTTTCCGCTGCCGCTGCTTCCGCCGGTCCAGCTGCTGCTGCCGCCGTTGTTGAAGAGCAAACCGAATTCAACGTCATGCTGACCGAAGCTGGCGAGAAGAAAGTAAACGTGATCAAGGCAGTACGTGAACTGACCGGTCTGGGCCTGAAAGAAGCCAAGGCTGTAGTTGACGGCGCTCCTGCCATGGTTCTGGAAGCTGTTGCCAAAGACGCAGCTGACAAAGCCAAGGCCGCTCTGGAAGAAGCAGGCGCTAAAGTCGAGCTGAAGTAAGCATCGACTTTGCGTCTCCAGCCCGAGCGTTAAGCGACAGGCTGATGGCTGGTGGCTCTTGCCACCGGCCTTTTTCCGTTATTGGCAGCCGACTGGGTCGGCGCCGATAGCGAGCTGTAACCACCCGATGTGGTGGCGCAAACCATGGGGTTTGCACGATTTTCTGGCTGCTCCCGTCGGGAGGGGCCAAACAAGCAGGTGACCAAGCTGGGGAACGCTGATGGCTTACTCATATACTGAGAAAAAACGTATCCGCAAGGACTTTAGCAAGTTGCCGGACGTCATGGATGTGCCGTACCTCCTGGCCATCCAGCTGGATTCGTATCGTGAATTCTTGCAAGCGGGAGCGACTAAAGATCAGTTCCGCGACGTGGGCCTGCATGCGGCCTTCAAATCCGTTTTCCCGATCATCAGCTACTCCGGCAATGCTGCGCTGGAGTACGTCGGTTATCGCCTGGGCGAACCGGCATTTGATGTCAAAGAATGCGTATTGCGCGGTGTTACTTACGCCGTACCTTTGCGGGTAAAAGTGCGCCTGATCATTTTCGACAAAGAATCGTCGAACAAAGCGATCAAGGACATCAAAGAGCAAGAAGTCTACATGGGTGAAATCCCCCTGATGACTGAAAACGGTACCTTCGTAATCAACGGTACCGAGCGTGTAATCGTTTCCCAGCTGCACCGTTCCCCGGGCGTGTTCTTCGACCACGACCGTGGCAAGACGCACAGCTCCGGCAAACTGCTTTACTCCGCGCGCATCATTCCTTACCGCGGTTCGTGGCTGGACTTCGAGTTCGACCCGAAAGACTGCGTATTCGTGCGTATCGACCGTCGTCGCAAGCTGCCTGCATCGGTACTGCTGCGCGCGCTCGGCTATACCACCGAAGAAGTGCTGGACGCGTTCTACACCACCAACGTCTTCCACGTGCAAGGTGAAAACCTCAGCCTGGAACTGGTGCCTCAGCGCCTGCGCGGTGAAATCGCTGTCCTCGATATCCAGGATGACAAAGGCAAGGTTATTGTCGAGCAGGGCCGTCGTATCACCGCTCGCCACATCAACCAGCTGGAAAAAGCCGGGATCAAAGAGCTGCAGGTACCGATCGACTACGTCCTGGGTCGCACCACGGCCAAGGTCATCGTGCATCCGGCCACCGGCGAAATCCTTGCAGAGTGCAATACCGAGCTGACCACCGAGATCCTGGCGAAAATCGCCAAGGCCCAGGTCGTTCGTATCGAAACCCTGTACACCAACGACATCGACTGCGGTCCGTTCATCTCCGACACGCTGAAGATCGACTCCACCGGCAACCAACTGGAAGCCCTGGTCGAGATCTATCGCATGATGCGTCCTGGCGAGCCGCCAACCAAGGATGCAGCCGAGACCCTGTTCAACAACCTGTTCTTCAGCCCTGAGCGCTATGACCTGTCTGCGGTCGGCCGGATGAAGTTCAACCGTCGTATCGGTCGTACCGAGATCGAAGGTTCGGGCGTGCTGAACAAGGATGACATCGTTGCGGTCCTCAAGACCCTGGTCGACATCCGTAACGGCAAAGGCATCGTCGATGACATCGACCACCTGGGTAACCGTCGTGTTCGCTGTGTAGGCGAGATGGCCGAGAACCAGTTCCGTGTTGGCCTGGTGCGCGTAGAGCGCGCGGTCAAGGAACGTCTGTCGATGGCTGAAAGCGAAGGCCTGATGCCGCAAGACCTGATCAACGCCAAGCCTGTGGCTGCGGCGGTGAAGGAGTTCTTCGGTTCGAGCCAGCTGTCCCAGTTCATGGACCAGAACAACCCGCTGTCCGAGATCACCCACAAGCGTCGTGTCTCCGCACTCGGCCCAGGCGGTCTGACCCGTGAGCGTGCAGGCTTCGAAGTTCGAGACGTACACCCGACTCACTACGGTCGTGTCTGCCCGATCGAAACGCCGGAAGGTCCGAACATCGGTCTGATCAACTCCCTGGCGGCCTATGCGCGCACCAACCAGTACGGCTTCCTCGAGAGCCCGTACCGCGTGGTGAAAGACGCCCTGGTTACCGACGAGATCGTGTTCCTGTCCGCCATCGAAGAAGCCGATCACGTGATCGCCCAGGCTTCGGCCACGATGAACGACAAGAAGGTCCTGGTCGACGAGCTGGTAGCTGTTCGTCACCTGAACGAGTTCACCGTCAAGGCGCCGGAAGACGTCACCTTGATGGACGTATCGCCGAAGCAGGTAGTGTCGGTTGCAGCGTCGCTGATCCCGTTCCTCGAGCACGACGACGCCAACCGTGCGTTGATGGGTTCGAACATGCAGCGTCAAGCTGTACCAACGCTGCGTGCCGACAAGCCGCTGGTGGGTACCGGCATGGAGCGTAACGTTGCCCGTGACTCCGGCGTTTGCGTCGTGGCTCGTCGTGGTGGCGTGATCGATTCCGTCGATGCCAGCCGTATCGTGGTTCGTGTTGCCGATGACGAAGTTGAAACTGGCGAAGCCGGTGTCGACATCTACAACCTGACCAAATACACCCGCTCCAACCAGAACACCTGCATCAACCAGCGTCCGCTGGTAAGCAAGGGTGATCGGGTTCAGCGCAGCGACATCATGGCCGATGGTCCGTCCACCGATATGGGTGAACTGGCGTTGGGTCAGAACATGCGCATCGCGTTCATGGCATGGAACGGCTTCAACTTCGAAGACTCCATCTGCCTGTCCGAGCGTGTGGTTCAGGAAGACCGCTTCACCACGATCCACATCCAGGAACTGACCTGTGTGGCCCGTGACACCAAGCTTGGCCCAGAGGAAATCACTGCGGACATCCCGAACGTGGGTGAAGCCGCACTGAACAAGCTGGACGAAGCCGGTATCGTTTATGTAGGTGCCGAAGTCGGCGCAGGCGACATCCTGGTGGGCAAGGTCACTCCGAAAGGCGAGACCCAGCTGACTCCGGAAGAAAAACTGCTGCGTGCTATCTTCGGTGAAAAAGCCAGCGACGTTAAAGACACCTCCCTGCGCGTGCCTACCGGCACCAAAGGTACCGTCATCGACGTACAGGTCTTCACTCGCGACGGTGTTGAGCGTGATGCTCGTGCACTGTCCATCGAGAAGACTCAGCTCGACGAGATCCGCAAGGACCTGAACGAAGAGTTCCGTATTGTCGAAGGCGCAACTTTCGAGCGTCTGCGTTCCGCCCTGGTCGGCCACAAAGCCGAAGGCGGCGCCGGTCTGAAGAAAGGTCAGGAAATCACCGACGAAGTCCTCGACGGTCTTGAGCATGGCCAGTGGTTCAAACTGCGCATGGCTGAAGATGCTCTGAACGAGCAGCTCGAGAAGGCCCAGGCCTATATCGTTGATCGCCGCCGTCTGCTGGACGACAAGTTCGAAGACAAGAAGCGCAAACTGCAGCAAGGCGATGACCTGGCTCCAGGCGTGCTGAAAATCGTCAAGGTTTACCTGGCAATCCGTCGTCGCATCCAGCCGGGCGACAAGATGGCCGGTCGTCACGGTAACAAGGGTGTGGTCTCTGTGATCATGCCGGTTGAAGACATGCCGCACGATGCCAATGGCACCCCGGTCGATGTGGTCCTCAACCCGTTGGGCGTACCTTCGCGTATGAACGTTGGTCAGATCCTTGAAACCCACCTGGGCCTCGCGGCCAAGGGCTTGGGCGAAAAGATCAACCGGATGATCGAAGAGCAGCGCAAGGTCGCTGACCTGCGTAAGTTCCTGCACGAGATCTACAACGAAATCGGCGGACGCAACGAAGAGCTGGACACCTTCTCCGACCAGGAAATCCTGGACCTGGCGAAGAACCTGCGCGGCGGCGTTCCAATGGCTACTCCGGTGTTCGACGGTGCCAAGGAAAGCGAAATCAAGGCCATGCTGAAACTGGCAGACCTGCCGGAAAGTGGCCAGATGCAGCTGTTCGACGGCCGTACCGGCAACAAGTTCGAGCGCCCGGTTACCGTTGGCTACATGTACATGCTGAAGCTGAACCACTTGGTAGACGACAAGATGCACGCTCGTTCTACCGGTTCTTACAGCCTGGTTACCCAGCAGCCGCTGGGTGGTAAGGCGCAGTTCGGTGGTCAGCGTTTCGGGGAGATGGAGGTCTGGGCACTGGAAGCGTACGGTGCTGCATACACTCTGCAAGAAATGCTCACAGTGAAGTCGGACGATGTGAACGGCCGGACCAAGATGTACAAAAACATCGTGGACGGCGATCACCGTATGGAGCCGGGCATGCCCGAGTCTTTCAACGTGTTGATCAAGGAAATTCGTTCCCTCGGCATCGATATCGATCTGGAAACCGAATAACACGTGACGCGAATCGAGAGCGGGGCTGTTTTGCCCGCTCTCTGCTCCGCCAGGAGGAAAGGCCTTGAAAGACCTACTGAATTTGCTGAAAAACCAGGGTCAAGTCGAAGAGTTCGACGCCATCCGTATTGGATTGGCCTCGCCTGAGATGATCCGTTCGTGGTCGTTCGGTGAAGTTAAAAAGCCGGAAACCATCAACTACCGTACGTTCAAACCTGAGCGTGACGGCCTGTTCTGCGCCAAGATCTTTGGCCCGGTAAAGGATTACGAGTGCCTGTGCGGTAAGTACAAGCGCTTGAAGCACCGTGGTGTGATCTGCGAGAAGTGCGGCGTTGAAGTCGCGCTGGCAAAAGTTCGTCGTGAGCGCATGGCGCACATCGAGCTGGCCTCGCCGGTTGCCCACATCTGGTTCCTGAAATCGCTGCCGTCCCGTATCGGCCTGCTGATGGACATGACCCTGCGTGATATCGAACGTGTTCTCTACTTCGAGAGCTACGTCGTTATCGATCCAGGCATGACCACCCTTGAAAAAGGTCAGTTGCTGAACGACGAGCAGTACTTCGAAGCGCTGGAAGAATTCGGCGACGATTTCGATGCCCGCATGGGTGCCGAAGCTGTCCGCGAACTGCTGCACGCTATCGACCTGGAACACGAGATTGGCCGCCTGCGCGAAGAAATTCCGCAAACCAACTCCGAAACCAAGATCAAGAAGCTGTCCAAGCGTCTGAAGTTGATGGAAGCCTTCCAGGGTTCCGGCAACCTGCCAGAGTGGATGGTGCTGACCGTTCTGCCGGTACTGCCGCCAGACCTGCGTCCACTGGTTCCGCTCGATGGCGGTCGCTTCGCGACTTCCGACCTCAACGATCTGTATCGTCGAGTGATCAACCGTAACAACCGCTTGAAGCGCCTGCTCGATCTGTCCGCTCCGGACATCATCGTGCGCAACGAAAAGCGTATGTTGCAGGAAGCGGTCGACGCATTGCTCGACAACGGTCGTCGTGGCCGCGCTATCACCGGTTCCAACAAGCGTCCTCTGAAATCCCTGGCTGACATGATCAAGGGTAAGCAGGGTCGTTTCCGTCAGAACTTGCTCGGTAAGCGTGTTGACTACTCCGGTCGTTCGGTTATTACCGTAGGCCCGACCCTGCGTCTGCACCAGTGCGGTCTGCCTAAGAAAATGGCCTTGGAACTGTTCAAGCCGTTCATTTTCGGCAAGCTGGAAATGCGTGGTCTCGCTACCACCATCAAAGCGGCCAAGAAAATGGTCGAGCGCGAGCTGCCAGAAGTCTGGGACGTTCTCGCTGAAGTGATTCGCGAACACCCAGTGTTGCTCAACCGTGCACCGACCCTTCACCGTCTGGGTATCCAGGCGTTTGAACCGGTACTGATCGAAGGTAAGGCTATCCAGCTGCACCCGCTGGTCTGTGCTGCGTACAACGCCGACTTCGACGGCGACCAAATGGCCGTGCACGTGCCGCTGACGCTGGAAGCCCAGCTCGAAGCGCGCGCGTTGATGATGTCGACCAACAACATCCTGTCGCCAGCCAACGGTGAGCCAATCATCGTTCCGTCGCAGGACGTTGTATTGGGTCTGTACTACATGACTCGTGAGGCGATCAACGCCAAGGGCGAAGGTCGTGTGTTCGCGGATCTGCAGGAAGTTGACCGTGTGTTCCGTGCCGGCGAAGCCGCACTGCATGCCAAGGTCAAGGTGCGGATCAACGAAACCGTGAACGACCGTGATGGCGGCAGCGTGACCAACACCCGTATCGTCGACACCACCGTCGGCCGTGCGCTGTTGTTCCAGGTTGTGCCAAAAGGCCTGTCCTTCGACGTCGTCAACCTGCCGATGAAGAAGAAGGCGATCTCCAAGCTGATCAACCAGTGCTACCGCGTGGTTGGTCTGAAAGAGACCGTGATCTTCGCTGACCAGTTGATGTACACCGGTTTTGCCTATTCGACCATTTCCGGCGTTTCCATCGGCGTTAACGACTTCGTTATCCCGGATGAAAAAGCCCGCATCATCGGTGCTGCCACCGAGGAAGTGAAAGAGATCGAAAGCCAGTACGCCTCCGGCCTGGTAACCCAGGGCGAGAAGTACAACAAGGTAATCGACCTCTGGTCCAAGGCGAACGACGAAGTCTCCAAGGCGATGATGGCCAACCTCTCGAAAGAGAAAGTCATCGACCGTCATGGCAACGAAGTCGACCAGGAGTCGTTCAACTCGATGTACATGATGGCCGACTCGGGCGCACGGGGTTCTGCTGCGCAGATCCGTCAGCTCGCCGGTATGCGTGGCCTGATGGCCAAGCCGGACGGCTCCATCATCGAGACCCCGATTACGGCGAACTTCCGTGAAGGCTTGAGCGTACTCCAGTACTTCATCTCCACTCACGGTGCTCGTAAGGGTCTTGCGGATACCGCGTTGAAAACCGCGAACTCCGGTTACCTGACTCGTCGTCTGGTAGACGTCGCGCAGGATCTGGTCGTGACCGAGATCGATTGCGGCACCGAACATGGCCTGGTCATGACGCCGCACATTGAAGGCGGTGACGTTGTAGAGCCGTTGGGTGAGCGCGTATTGGGTCGTGTCATCGCCCGTGACGTATTCAAGCCGGGTACCGAGGACGTGATCGTTCCTGCCGGCACCCTGGTTGACGAGAAGTGGGTCGAGTTCATCGAACTCAACAGCATCGACGAAGTGATCGTACGTTCGCCGATCAGCTGCGAAACCCGCTATGGCATCTGCGCCAAGTGCTACGGTCGCGACCTGGCACGTGGTCACCAGGTGAACATCGGTGAAGCGGTCGGCGTTATCGCTGCCCAGTCCATCGGTGAGCCGGGTACCCAGCTGACGATGCGTACGTTCCACATCGGTGGTGCGGCAAGCCGGACCTCCGCTGCCGACAGCGTCCAGGTGAAGAATGGCGGTACTGTCCGTCTGCACAACCTCAAGCACGTAGAGCGCGTGGACGGTCACCTGGTGGCTGTATCCCGTTCCGGTGAGCTGGCCATCGCTGACGACTTCGGTCGCGAGCGCGAGCGCTACAAGCTGCCTTACGGTGCTGTGATTTCGGTCAAGGAAGGTGACAAGGTCGACGCTGGCGCCATCGTGGCCAAGTGGGATCCGCACACCCACCCGATCGTGACCGAGATGAAAGGTACCGTGACCTACGTGGGCATGGAAGAAGGCATCACGATCAAGCGTCAGACCGACGAATTGACCGGTATGACCAACATTGAAGTACTCGACGCGAAAGACCGTCCAGCTGCCGGCAAGGACATCCGTCCGGCCGTGAAGATGGTCGACGACAACGGCAAGGATCTGTTGCTGCCAGGCACTGACGTAATCGCTCAGTACTTCCTGCCAGCCAACGCCCTGGTCGGTGTAGCGGACGGTGCGCGGATCGCGATCGGTGATGTTATCGCCCGTATCCCGCAGGAAACTTCGAAAACCCGCGACATCACCGGTGGTCTGCCGCGTGTTGCCGACTTGTTCGAAGCCCGTCGTCCGAAAGAAGCCTCGATTCTGGCTGAAGTCAGCGGCACCATCGCGTTCGGTAAAGAGACCAAGGGCAAGCGCCGCCTGGTCATTACACCGAACGACGGTAGCGATCCGTACGAAGAGCTGATTCCGAAGTGGCGTCACCTGAACGTCTTCGAAGGCGAACAGGTAAACCGCGGCGAAGTTATCTCGGACGGCCCGAGCGATCCACACGACATCCTGCGTCTGCTGGGTGTGAGTGCGCTGGCCAAGTACATCGTGAACGAGATCCAGGACGTTTACCGTCTGCAAGGCGTGAAGATCAACGACAAGCACATCGAGACCATCCTGCGTCAGATGCTGCGTAAGGTCGAGATCGCTGAATCCGGCGACTCGAGTTTCATCAAGGGCGACCAGATGGAACTGACTCACGTACTGGTGGAAAACGAGCGCCTGGCGACCGAAGACAAGTTTGTCTCCAAGTTCACTCGCGTGCTGCTGGGTATCACCAAGGCGTCGTTGTCCACCGAATCGTTCATCTCGGCGGCTTCCTTCCAGGAAACCACCCGTGTACTGACCGAAGCGGCGGTAACCGGCAAGCGCGATTACCTGCGCGGCCTGAAAGAAAACGTGGTCGTGGGTCGTCTGATCCCGGCCGGTACCGGTTTGGCCTATCACAGCGAGCGCAAGCGTCGCCGTGATGCCGACAAGCCGTTGCGCGTAAGCGCCAGTGAAGTGGAAGCTGCACTGACCGAAGCACTGAACTCGAGTGGTAACTGAGTTCTGCGGTAATTGAGTGCCTGGCCCTGGTCGCCCCGTTCGGCGGATCGAGACAAATTGTCGAGATCCGGCGGGCGGGGAGGTCGGGGCCTTGCCTTGACTGGGGACAAGATCCTCTTTAGACTCTTGATCCCCTAAATTTGGCGGGAATTCGTTCCTGCCATTTTGCTTTTCTTGTAAGACAATAGCGTCGCAAGACAACAGTGGAGCTAGTAGATGGCAACTATCAACCAGCTGGTACGTCAGCCGCGTAAGCGTATCGTCGAGAAATCCGACGTGCCTGCGCTGCAGAACTGCCCGCAACGTCGTGGCGTATGCACCCGTGTGTATACCACCACGCCGAAAAAACCTAACTCGGCACTGCGTAAAGTATGCCGTGTGCGTCTGACCAACGGTTTCGAGGTTTCCTCGTACATCGGCGGTGAAGGCCACAACCTGCAAGAACACAGCGTGGTCCTGATCCGCGGCGGTCGTGTAAAAGACTTGCCAGGTGTTCGTTACCACACCGTTCGCGGCTCTTTGGATACTTCCGGCGTTAAAGGTCGTAACCAAGGTCGTTCGAAGTACGGTACCAAGCGTCCGAAATAATCGGCCGTTTAGCAGTTTTTAATTTTATTGAGTCGATAAGAGTAAGGTCGGGCACGCATCCGCTGTCCCGGGCTAACCTGAAGACCGTTTGAGGGCTTATCAATGCCAAGACGTCGCGTAGCAGCCAAACGTGAGATTCTGGACGATCCGAAATACGGAAGCCAGATTCTCGCCAAGTTCATGAACCACGTAATGGAAAGCGGCAAGAAAGCCGTTGCCGAGCGTATCGTTTATGGCGCACTGGACAAAGTTAAGGAACGCAAGAACAGCGATCCCCTGGAAATCTTCGAGAAAGCTCTCGACGCCATCGCTCCGCTGGTCGAAGTGAAGTCGCGCCGTGTAGGCGGTGCTACTTACCAGGTTCCGGTCGAAGTTCGTCCGTCCCGTCGTAACGCCCTGGCAATGCGCTGGCTGGTAGACTTCGCCCGCAAGCGCGGCGAGAAGTCCATGGCTCTGCGTTTGGCTGGTGAACTGTTGGACGCTGCTGAAGGTAAAGGTGCTGCAGTTAAGAAGCGTGAAGACGTGCACCGTATGGCTGAAGCCAACAAGGCTTTCTCGCACTACCGCTTCTAATTTTAGCGTCACTCAATTTGCGAGGGCTTTATGGCTCGTACTACACCGATTAACCGCTACCGTAACATCGGTATCGTTGCTCACGTGGATGCTGGTAAAACCACCACCACCGAGCGCGTCCTTTTTTACACCGGCAAGAGTCACAAAATGGGCGAGGTGCATGACGGCGCCGCGACCACAGACTGGATGGTGCAGGAGCAGGAGCGTGGTATTACCATTACTTCTGCTGCTATCACCGCCTTCTGGAAAGGTTCCGAGAAGCAGTACCCGCACGAGCACCGCTTCAACGTTATCGATACCCCGGGCCACGTAGACTTCACCATCGAAGTTGAACGTTCCCTGCGCGTACTCGACGGCGCTGTCGTTGTGTTCTGTGGTACTTCGGGTGTTGAGCCTCAGTCGGAAACCGTATGGCGTCAGGCCAACAAATACGGCGTTCCACGTCTTGTTTACGTAAACAAGATGGACCGTGCTGGTGCCAACTTCCTGCGCGTGATCGCTCAGATCAAGCAGCGCCTGGGTCACACTCCGGTGCCGATCCAGCTGGCTATCGGTTCCGAAGACAACTTCCAGGGTCAGATCGATCTGATCAACATGCAAGCTGTCTACTGGAACGATTCCGACAAGGGCATGGTCCCTGTTCGCAAGGACATTCCTGCCGAGCTGTTGGAAGAAGCCGAGCAATGGCGCAGCAACATGGTTGAGGCTGCGGCCGAAGCCAGCGAAGAGCTGATGAACAAGTACCTCGAAGGTGAAGAGCTCACCAACGAGGAAATCAAGGCCGCTCTGCGTCAGCGTACTATCGCTGGTGAGATCGTTCTGGCTGTTTGCGGTTCTTCCTTCAAGAACAAGGGTGTTCCCCTGGTTCTCGACGCCGTTATCGACTTCCTGCCTGCTCCAACCGACATTCCTGCTATCAAGGGTTCCAACCCGGATAACGAGGAAGAGGAAATGGAGCGTCACGCAAGTGACGACGAGCCGTTCGCGGCTTTGGCGTTCAAGATCGCTACCGACCCATTCGTGGGTACCTTGACCTTTGTTCGAGTTTACTCGGGCGTGTTGGCCTCCGGCGACGGCGTGATCAACTCGGTAAAAGGCAAGAAAGAGCGTGTGGGTCGTATGGTGCAGATGCACGCAAACGCCCGTGAAGAAATCAAGGAAGTACGCGCTGGCGACATCGCGGCCTTGATCGGCATGAAGGACGTCACCACCGGTGAAACTTTGTGCAACGCTGACAAGCCAATCATCCTGGTTCGCATGGACTTCCCGGAGCCGGTTATTTCGGTTGCCGTTGAGCCTAAGACCAAGGATGACCAGGAAAAAATGGGTATCGCTCTGGGCAAGCTTGCTCAGGAAGACCCGTCTTTCCGCGTCAAGACCGATGAAGAGACTGGTCAAACGATCATCTCCGGCATGGGCGAGTTGCACCTGGACATCCTGGTTGACCGGATGCGCCGTGAGTTCAACGTCGAAGCCAACATCGGTAAGCCTCAGGTTTCCTATCGTGAGCGCATCACGAAGAGCTGTGAAATCGAAGGCAAGTTCGTTCGCCAGTCCGGCGGTCGTGGCCAGTTCGGTCACTGCTGGATTCGTTTTGCACCGGCTGACGAAGGTCAGGAAGGTCTGCAATTCCTGAACGAAGTCGTAGGTGGTGTGGTTCCTAAGGAATACATCCCGGCGATCCAGAAGGGTATCGAAGAGCAGATGAAGAACGGCGTTGTCGCCGGCTATCCGCTGATCGGCCTGAAGGCGACTGTGTTCGATGGTTCTTACCATGACGTCGACTCCAACGAGATGGCGTTTAAGGTGGCTGCCTCCATGGCAACCAAGCAGCTGGCCCAGAAGGGTGGCGGTGAGTTGCTTGAGCCGATCATGGCGGTGGAAGTCGTTACGCCTGAAGACTACATGGGTGATGTCATGGGCGACCTTAACCGTCGTCGTGGCATGATTCTGGGTATGGAAGATACGGTTTCCGGCAAAGTGATTCGTGCCGAGGTGCCGTTGGGCGAGATGTTCGGTTACGCAACCGACGTTCGTTCCATGTCTCAGGGTCGCGCAAGCTACTCTATGGAATTCAAAAAATACAATACAGCTCCGTCGCATATCGTCGAGACTGTTACCAAAAAGCAAGGCTGATTCAGCCCCTTTAAGCTAGGAGTTAATTGTCGTGGCTAAAGAAAAATTTGAACGGAACAAACCGCACGTCAACGTTGGCACCATCGGTCACGTTGACCACGGTAAAACCACGCTGACCGCTGCTCTGACCCGTGTCTGCTCCGAAGTTTTCGGTTCGGCCAAGGTTGACTTCGACAAGATCGACAGCGCCCCGGAAGAGAAAGCTCGCGGTATC
>NZ_JACNDD010000140.1:0-17061 GCF_017351395.1 Pseudomonas sp. FW305-28 | reverse complement strand
CTCGGTCAATGGCCCATGAGCCAATGCTGATGCGGCCCCGGCAGTGTCCAGATCCCGAAAACAATCACCAACAGCCCGC
This sequence comes from Pseudomonas sp. FW305-28, assembly GCF_017351395.1. Taxonomy (NCBI): domain Bacteria; kingdom Pseudomonadati; phylum Pseudomonadota; class Gammaproteobacteria; order Pseudomonadales; family Pseudomonadaceae; genus Pseudomonas; species Pseudomonas sp. FW305-28. Next base: position 16,982 of record NZ_JACNDD010000140.1, on the reverse strand, counting down.
CGGCCATGCGCACGCTGCGTTTGCGCAGCAGGGCGGTGATGCGCTCGGCGGCCAGGCCAGTGGCGAGCAGCACCGGCCAGGTACCCAGGCCGAAGGCGAGCATCAGCAGGGCGCTGTCCAGGGCATTGCCCTGGCTGGCGGACCATAGCAGGGTGCTGTAGACCAGCCCGCACGGCAGCCAGCCCCATAGGGCACCGAGCAGCAAGGCCCGGGGCAGGCTCGACACCGGCAGCAAGCGGTTGGCGACGGGTTGGATGTGCCGCCACAAGCCACGCCCCACGCTTTCGATGCGGGTCAGGCCGCTCCACCAACCCGCCAGGTACAGGCCCATGGCAATCAACAGCAAGCCGGCCAGCACCCGCATGATCATCGCTGCTGGACTGTTGGACACGGCCCAACCGGCCAGGCCGATCAGCAGCCCGGCGGTGGCATAGCTCAGGATTCGCCCCAGGTTGTACGCCAGCAGCAACCGAAAGCGGCGGCTGCGCTGGTCCTTGGGAATCGCCAGGGTCAGGGCGCCCATCAGGCCGCCGCACATGCCCAGGCAATGACCGCCGCCCAGCAGGCCAAGGATAACGGCCGAAACCAGCAGTGGCGCCAGGTCAAGCATGGGGTGGGGCCTTGTCGTCCGCCTTGCGGACTTCGCCACTGGCTTCGTCCACCGCCGCCTTGTGGTTCGGGTCCTGATCGTCGAACAGGATGCTATGGGCCGGACCGTCGAGGTCGTCGTACTGTCCGCTGTCCACGGCCCAGAAGAAAATGTACACGGCGATGGCCACGATCAGCAGCGCGGCCGGGATCATCACGTAAAGAGCTGGCATGTCGGAACTCCATGCCCGCGCGGCTCAGGCCGGCAGCGGGCGGGTATCGGGCGTGGCGGTGAAAACCTGCGCCTTGGGCTGACGCGTCAGCCTCAGGGCATTCAACACCACGGTCAACGAACTGATGGACATGCCGACCGCGGCCCACACCGGTGTAATCCAGCCGAGGGCGGCGAACGGCAACATGAGGCCATTGTACAGCCCTGCCCACACCAGGTTCTCGACGATCACCCGGCGAGTGCGTCGAGCCAGGTCGAAGGCGTGGATCAGGGCGTCGAGGCGGTTGGACAGCAGCACGGCGTCGGCGCTGGTCTTGGCCAGGTCGGTGGCCGAGCCCATGGCGACACTGATGTCCGCCGCCGCCAGCACGGGCACGTCGTTCACGCCATCGCCGAGCATCAGCACCTTGCGGCCCTGTTGGTGCAATTGCTGCAACACCGCCAGTTTGTCGTCCGGGCGCAGGCCGCCCCGGGCCTCGTCGATGCCCAGTTCGGCGGCGACGCTGGCAACCATCGGCGAACTGTCGCCCGACAGCAGCAGCGTACGCCAGCCCCGCGCCTTGCAGGCTGCCAGCAGGGCCGGGGCGTCGGCGCGCAAGCGGTCATCGAGGACGAACCAGGCCAGCGGCCCGAGCTCATCGCCCAGCAACAGCCATTGCCCGGCTTCGTCCGGCATCTGCGGTATGGCCGCGCCACTCAGTTCGCAGACAAAACCGGGCTGGCCGATGCGTAGGCGTTGTTCGGCCACGAGGCCTTCCAGTCCCAGCCCCGGGGTGCTTTGCACCTGCTCGGCGGCCATTGGCGCGCGGCCAAAAGCACGGGCGATGGGGTGTTCCGAGCGGTTTTCCAGGGCTGCGGCCAAGCCCAGGCAGTGATCGCTGTCGAGGGCCGCCATTGGTCGAATGGCGCGCAACGCCAGGCGGCCTTCGGTGAGGGTGCCGGTCTTGTCGAAAATGACCGTGTCGATCTGGTTCAGGCCCTCCAGTACATGGCCGCGCGTCAGCAGCAGGCCAAGTTTGTGCAAGGTGCCGGTGGCTGCGGTGAGGGCGGTCGGCGTGGCGAGGGACAATGCACAGGGGCAAGTGGCGACCAGCATCGCCAGGACGATCCAGAAGGCCCGCGAGGCATCCAGTTGCCACCACAACAGGCCGATGGCCGCCGCCGCGACCAGGGAGAACAGCAGGAACCATTGGGCGGCGCGATCGGCGATCTCCGCCAATCGTGGTTTCTCGGCCTGGGCCCGTTCCAGCAGGCGAACGATGGCCGACAACCGGGTATCTTGCCCGAGGGCCAGTACCTCGACGGTCAAGGCGCCTTCGACATTCAGCGTACCTGCGGTGACCGCGTCGCCCTCCTGCCGAGGTTGTGGCAGGTATTCACCGGTCAGCAGGGATTCGTCGATGCTGGACTGCCCCTCGAGGATTCTGCCGTCAGCCGGCAGGACCGCCCCGGGATGCACCAACACTCGGTCGCCGGTGCGCAACTCGCTGAGCAGGATGCGTTCGCTCTGGCCATCGTCCGCCAGGCGCAGGCACGAGGCCGGTAACAGATTGACCAGTTGGGCGGTGGCGGCGGCCGTGCGCTCCCGGGCCCGGCGCTCCAGGTAACGGCCGGCCAGCAGGAAAAGGGCGAACATGCCCACGGCATCGAAGTACAACTCGCCAACGCCAGTGATCGACGTCCAGATCCCGGCAATGTAGGCGCTGCCAATGGCTAGGGACACGGAAACGTCCATGGTCAGGTGGCGGGTGCGCAGGTCGCGCATGGCGCCTTTGAAGAATGGCGCGCAGCTGTAGAACACGATGGGCGTGGTGAGAAACAAGGCGACCCAGCGCAGGATGGTGTGCATCTCCGGGCTCAGGTCGATGTTGAATTCCGGCCAAGTGGCCATCGTCGCCATCATCGCCTGGAACCACAACAGGCCGGCCACGCCCAACTGGCGCAGGGCCAGGCGGTTTTGTGCGGCGAGTTGCTCGCACGCCTGGTCGGCCTGGTACGGGTGGGCGACGTAGCCGATCTGGCGCAACTCGGCGAGCAGCGTGCTCAGCGGCAACTGCGCATCGGCCCAGCGCACATGCAGGCGATGATTGGACAGGTTCAACCGCGCCTCGGCCACGGCCGGCAGGCTGCGCAGCTGTTTTTCGATCAACCAGCCGCAGGCGGCGCAACTGATGCCTTCCATCAACAGGGTGGTTTCGGCCAGTTCGCCCTCATGGCGCACGAACGATTGCTGCACGTCAGGGCGATCGTACAGCGCCAGTTCATCGATCAACTGGACGGGCAGGGTCTCGGGATTGGCCGACGCCTCACTGCGATGCAGGTAATAACTTTCCAGGCCACCGGCGACAATGGCCTCGGCCACCGCCTGGCAGCCCGGGCAGCACAGCTCGCGGGTTTCACCGAGGACAACGGCGGTGAAGCGACTGCCAGGGGGGACGGGCAGGGCGCAGTGGTAGCAGGGCTGTGGAGTGGTCATGGTTGTCGCATGAAGGCCTTTCTGGCTGGGCGTTTGCTGGTTTATGGGCGCTGTTGTGGCGAGGGAGCTTGCTCCCGCTCGGCTGCGTAGCAGTCGTAATCGGGTGAGCCGGTCACACGAAGAACGGGGCCGCTTCGCGCCCCAGCGGGAGCAAGCTCCCTCGCCACAGAGAAGCGATTTATTTCTTCAGGTCTTCAGCGCCTTGCAGCGGTTCATCGCCGAGCAGGATGTCCTGGTCGTGGTTGATCTGTTCTTCTTCGAACAGGCGCCAGGTCTTGTCGTTCTCCACCCCCAGCAATTCGACAAAGCGCCGGCCTTCGATCTTGTCCGTCAACTGGCCGACGTAGCGCCCCGGTTCGCTGTCGTTGCGGGTCAGGACGATCTTGCGGTCCTTCTCCGGTTGGGTCGGTGAGATCAGACTCAGTTCCAGGGTCTGGGGGCGGCTGTCGCCGTTCAGGCGCAGGTTCACTTCGCCGGTCACGTCATCCAGTTGCACGTTGGCATGCAGTTGCAGGGTCTGGGCCAGCAGTTCGCGCTCCAGCGAGCGGTTGATGCCCTTGCCGGCTTCGTAATAGTTGTCGTTGACCAGGTTGTCCGGGTTCTTCACCGCAATGGTCACCATCGTCAGGCTCAGGGTCACCGAACAACTCAGGATCGCGATGATGATCCACGGCCAGAGGTGCTTGTACCAAGGGCTGGTGGCGGTTGCTGCAGGCATGTTCAGTTCTCTCAACGAGTTTGTGGGCCGATGAACCGGCTCTTGGCTTCGACATGTACGCTTTCGTCATCGGCGTCCTTGAGGATGAAGGTCACCTCGTTGGTGCTCGATGGCAGTTGCTCCGGTGCGCTGGACAGTTCAACCGGCTGGCTGTAGATCTCGCCGGCCGCGACCTTGATTTCCCGACGGCCTTGCAGCTTGAGGTCGGGCAGGCCTGAGGCTTCCAGGACGTACGTATGGTCGCGTTGGTCCTTGTTCATGATCTTCAGGCTGTAGACGTTCTCGATCCGGCCCTCGGCGTTTTCGCGATACAGCACGCGGTCCTTGCTGACATCGAAACCCACCAGCGAGCGCATGAAGAACGCCGTCACCAACAGGCTGATCATGGCCAGCAGCACCAGGGCATAGCCGATCAGGCGCGGGCGCAGTTTATGGGTTTTCTGCCCCGAGAGGTTGTGTTCGGTGGTGTAGCTGATCAGGCCGCGGGGATAATCCATCTTGTCCATGATGTTGTCGCAGGCATCGATGCAGGCCGCGCAGCCAATGCACTCGATCTGCAAGCCGTCGCGGATGTCGATGCCGGTCGGGCAGACCTGGACGCACATGGTGCAGTCGATGCAGTCCCCAAGGCCCAGGGCCTTGTAGTCCACACCTTTCTTGCGCGGACCACGGCTTTCGCCACGACGCGGGTCGTAGGACACGATCAAGGTGTCCTTGTCGAACATCACGCTTTGAAAGCGCGCGTAAGGGCACATGTAGATGCACACCTGCTCGCGCAGCCAGCCGGCGTTGCCATAGGTGGCGAGGGTGAAGAAGCCGATCCAGAAATACGACCAGCCATCGGCCTGGCCGGTAAAGAACTCGAACACCAGTTCGCGGATCGGCGTGAAGTAACCGACAAAGGTCACGCCGGTGACGAAGCCGATCAGCAGCCACAGGCTGTGCTTGGCGAACTTGCGCAGGAATTTGTTGGCGCCCATGGGGGCCTTGTCGAGCTTGATGCGCTGGTTGCGATCGCCTTCGGTGACTTTTTCGCACCACATGAAGATCCAGGTCCACACGCTTTGTGGGCAGGTGTAGCCGCACCACACCCGTCCGGCATAGACCGTGATGAAGAACAGGCCAAATGCCGCAATGATCAGCATCCCCGACAGCAGGATGAAATCCTGGGGCCAGAACGTCGCACCGAAAATGAAGAACTTGCGTTCCGGCAGGTTCCACCAGACGGCCTGGTGGCCGCCCCAGTTCAACCAGACCGTACCGAAATACAGTAGGAACAAGAACGCTCCGCCCAGCATCCGCAGGTTGCGGAACAGGCCGGTGAAGGCGCGGGTGTAGATTTTTTCCCGAGAGGCGTACAGGTCGACGCTTTTGTTCGCGTCCTTGGCAGGCGGGGTAACGTCATGTACCGGAATCTGGTTGCTCATCAATTGCATCCCACGGCAGTGGAAAAGTGCCGGGGCCAGTACGTGCCGACCACGGTCAGAAAGGGTATTGCAGTGGCGCAATGATACGCCTGTCGCTCTGGCTCAAGGGTGCGACCTTTGGTCGCGTTGGGTGCCTGCGCAGAATGGTGTAGCGGATGTAACAAGTCATGACCCAGATCAATTGACTATTGTAGGAGCTGCCGTCTCAAGCGGGTGGACTGGATGACCATGGGTTGAGCACCGCCACGCCGCTGCTCTGGAAATCATTCACGTTGCGGGTGACGACGGTCAGTCCGTGGACCAACGCAGTGGCGGCAATCAGTGCATCGCATTCATTGCTGCGATCCGGGACGTGCAGGCGAGCGCAGCGCAGCGCGACGGCGCGGTCGACCGCCAGGATTCTTCCGGCGAATGCGGGCATGACATGGTTGTCCAGCCATGCGCGCAGGTGGCTGCCTTGCACCGGGTCCTTGCGTTCGAAGCGCAACACGCCGGTTTCCAGTTCCAATACGGTAATCGCCGAAAGGTAAAGGCTGGGGGCGGGCACGCCACGGGCCCAGGCCTGTACGTTCTTATCGGCTTGAGGCTTGCGCAGTTCCGAGATGACGTTAGTGTCGAGCAGGTACATCAGGACAGGTCCACCGGTCGAGGAGAGATGACGGCACGTTCGGTATCGAAATCAATATCCGGCGTGTCGGGCATGACCAGCAACTCGACAATGCTGGTGCCGATGCCGGTCAGTTTCTGGTACTCCTCAATGCTTAGCAGCACATGGGCCGGCTTGCCACGGTCGGTGATGATGACCGGCCCCTGGCGGGTGGCTTTTTTGGCACCACTTGTGTCGTGGTTGAATTCGCGGCTGGAAATAGTGGTGATGGACATGGCGGCGTCCTCAATAAAGCTGAATGTAGGCACGTTACTACTGCTACTGATTGCGGGCAAGATAAAACAATTTCGTCCTGTCGCACCGGCAAACAAAAAGGCCCCGTCAACGTTGGTTGACGGGGCCTTTGGTACATCAGGCGTTGGCTTTACTGGGCGTCAGCCGCAGGTGCTTTCTCGCCGTGAGACAGGCTGTAGACATAGGCGGCCAGCAAGTGGACCTTGTCGTTGCCTTGCAGGTCGGCCTGGGCCGGCATCTGGCCCTGGCGACCGTAGCGGATGGTCTGCTGCAGTTGAGCGAAGCTCGAACCGTAGATGAAACCGGCCGGATGCGTCAGGTCAGGTGCGCCCATGGCGGGCGTGCCCTTGCCGGCAGGACCGTGGCAGGCCACGCAGTTGGCCGCGAACAGTTTCTGGCCGTTGGCCGGGTCGGCCTTGGCGCCTTCCGGCAGCTTGCGACCGTGCAGGCTGGTCACCAGGTAGGAAGCCACGTCGGCCACGCCTTGTTCGCCGACCACGGCAGCCCAGCCCGGCATCACGGCGTGACGTCCGCCCATGATGGTGGTCTTGATGGTTTCCGGCTCGCCGCCCCAGCGCCAGTCGGCGTCGGTCAGGTTGGGGAAGCCATAGGCACCCTTGGCGTCGGAACCGTGGCAGACCGAGCAGTTGGAGGCGAACAGGCGGCCACCCATCTTCAGGGCCTGCGGGTCCTTGGCGACCTCTTCGATAGGCATGGAAGCGAACTTGGCGAAGATCGGACCGAACTTGGCGTCCGAGCGAGCCATTTCCTTTTCCCACTCGTGAACGCCTGTCCAGCCGGTCTGGCCGTTGGCGAAGGCGGTCTGCTTTTCGTTGTCCAGGTAGTTATAGCCTGGCAGCAGGCCTTTCCAGTTGCCCAGGCCAGGGTAGAGCACCAGGTAACCGAGGGCGAACACGATGGTGCCCACGAACAACATGAACCACCATTTCGGCAGCGGGTTGTCGTACTCCTCGATCCCGTCGAAGGAGTGGCCAACCGTCTCTTCGGTGGCTTCGCTGCGCTGGCCCTTGCGGGTCGACAGCAGCAGCCAGGTCAGGGCGAAGATCGTACCCAGACTGAGGACTGTGACGTACAGACTCCAGAACGTAGTCATTCTTTGTTACTCCTAGAAGCTTGCTCGACGTGCTTGATGGCCTCGGGATCATCCGCGAACGGCAGCAAGGTCGCGTCGTCAAACTCCGACTTGCGCTTGGGGCTGAACACCCACAAGGCCAGGCCGATAAAGGCCACCATCACGACGACGGTGCCCAGGCCACGAATCATCCCGATATCCATCCAGATCACCGTTTGCTTTTGATGATGGTGCCCAGGCCTTGCAGATAGGCCACCAGCGCGTCCATTTCAGTCTTGCCCTTGACGGCATCCTTGGCACCGGCGATGTCTTCGTCGGTGTAAGGCACGCCCAAGGCGCGCAGGACTTCCATTTTCTTGGCGGTGTCTTTGCCGTCGAGCTTGTTTTCTACGAGGAACGGGTAGGCCGGCATTTTCGACTCAGGCACAACGTTGCGCGGGTTGTACAAGTGCGCACGCTGCCAGTCGTCGGAGTAGCGGCCGCCAACGCGGGCCAGGTCCGGGCCGGTCCGCTTGGAACCCCACAGGAACGGGTGGTCCCAGACGCTTTCACCGGCAACCGAATAGTGGCCGTAGCGTTCGGTCTCGGCACGGAACGGACGGATCATCTGCGAGTGGCAGCCGACACAGCCGTTGGCGATGTAGATGTCGCGGCCTTCCAGTTCAAGGGCGGTACGCGGCTTCATGCCTTCGACCGGCTTGTTGGTCACGTCCTGGAAGAACAGCGGAACGATCTGGGTCAGGCCGCCGATGCTCACGGCGATGACCATGAAGAAGGCCAGCAGGCCGATATTCTTCTCTACTGCTTCGTGCTTCATCAGTGAGCTCCAACTACGGCGATCTTGGCGGCGGCTTCAGCTTCAGCCGGGTCAGAGGCACGAACGGTGCGGTACACGTTGTAGGCCATCAACAGCATGCCGCCGGCGAAGAACGCGCCGCCCAGGGCACGTACGATGAAACCAGGATGGCTGGCTTGCAGCGCTTCGACGAACGAGTAGGTCAGGGTGCCGTCGTCGTTGATCGCACGCCACATCAGGCCTTGGGTAATGCCGTTGACCCACATCGAGGCGATGTAGAGCACGGTGCCGATGGTCGCGAGCCAGAAGTGCGCGTTGATCAGGCCGGTACTGTGCATCTGCGCACGACCGAACAGTTTCGGGATCATGTGGTAGATGGCGCCGATGGAGATCATCGCCACCCAGCCGAGCGCACCGGCGTGTACGTGGCCGATGGTCCAGTCGGTGTAGTGGCTCAGGGAGTTGACGGTCTTGATGGCCATCATCGGGCCTTCGAAGGTCGACATGCCGTAGAACGCCAGGGACACGACCAGAAAGCGCAGGATCGGGTCGGTGCGCAGCTTATGCCAGGCACCCGAGAGGGTCATCATGCCGTTGATCATGCCGCCCCAGCTTGGCGCCAGCAGGATGATCGACATCGCCATGCCCAGGGACTGCGCCCAATCCGGCAGTGCGGTGTAGTGCAGGTGGTGCGGACCGGCCCAGATGTACAGGGTGATCAGCGCCCAGAAGTGGACGATGGACAGGCGATAGGAATAGATCGGACGCTCGGCCTGTTTCGGCACGAAGTAGTACATCATCCCCAAAAAGCCGGTGGTCAGGAAGAAACCCACGGCGTTGTGGCCGTACCACCACTGGATCATCGCGTCGGTCGCGCCCGAGTAGGCCGAGTACGACTTGAAGAAGCTGACCGGCAGGGAGGCGTGGTTGACGATGTGCAGCATGGCGGTCACGACGATGAAGGCACCGTAGAACCAGTTACCGACGTAGATGTGCTTGGTCTTGCGCTTGACGATGGTGCCAAAGAACACCAAACCGTAGGTCACCCAGACGATGGCCAGCAGAATAGCCAGGGGCCATTCCAGCTCCGCGTATTCCTTGGTGGTGGTGAAACCCATTGGCAAGGTCACGATCGCACCGACAATGACCGCTTGCCAGCCCCAGAAGGTGAAGGCGGCGAGGCTGTCGGAGATCAGTCGCGTTTGGCAGGTTCGCTGCACGACGTAGTAAGAAGTGGCAAACAACGCACAACCACCGAAGGCGAAGATCACCAGGTTGGTGTGCAGCGGGCGCAGGCGTCCAAATGTCGTCCATGGCAGATCGAAGTTCAACTCCGGCCAGACCAGTTGCGAGGCGATGAAGACACCGAGCCCCATGCCAAGGATCCCCCAGACCACCGTCATGATGGCGAACTGGCGGACTACCTTATAGTTATAAGCAGTCGGACTGATTGCTGTGCTCATTCTAAGGTTCCACGGTTTGGGTGTTTTATTAGGATAAAAATCGGTCGCAAGTATGGAGAAAGCGGGGGGTCATTGCAACGCGCCATGACCTGGGTCAATGCTTTCCAAAGCTGATTCTGCGGCCTTTCCATGTGCTGAGTAGGGACAAAATTGGCCCTCGGCAAAATGTCGCAACGAAGGAAAGAGGCGAGGGGGTCAGGTCGGTTGTAACGGGGTGTGTTCGAACACGGCGTTCGGGTGATGCCAGGCAACTGTCGCAACAGCCGGTATTCACCTGCCTTTGCGGCCTTTTTATCGAACGATTGTCGAACGCATCGGGTCGGGTCGACCTGAAACCGGCAGTCGCCAGCGCACGCAGAGGCAAGCTTAGACCTGATTCCGGGGAACCGAAAGGAAGACGATGGGAGGGGTGCGACAATGCGTCGCGCAGGGGCACGAAGCAGCCGCATCCAGATGAATGCGGCTGTTTGTGTGGTCAGGATTTATTCGCTTTTGTGTTCCGCTTGCAGGCGCTCGGTGCGGGCACCCTGGGACAGGCTGTAGACGTAAGCGGCGAGCAGTTGCACTTTGTCATTGCCCAGCAACTCATTCTGCGCCGGCATGTGGCCCTGGCGACCATGGCGAATGGTCTGCTGCAACTGGGCCAGGCTGGTGCCGTAGATGAAACCGGCCGGTTGCGTCAGGTTCGGCGCGCCCATGGCTTCGGTCCCTTGGCCGTTGGCGCCATGACAGGCCACGCAGGTGGTGTTGAAGGCCTGCTGGCCGGCTTGCAGATCGGCACCGCTGTCTGCCGGCAGCGGCAGGCCGGCCAGGTCGTGGCGTACATACGCGGCCACGTTCTTGACCCCCGCGTCCCCCAGCACTTCGCCCCAGGCCGGCATCGCCGCCATGCGGCCGCCCATGATGGTCGCCTTGATGGTGTCGGCAGCACCGCCCCAACGCCAGTTGCTGTCGGCCAGGTTTGGGAAGCCAAAGGCACCCTTGGCGTCCGAGCCATGGCAGACCGAGCAGTTGGAGGCGAACAGGCGACCGCCCATTTTCAGTGCCTGCGGGTCCTTGGCGACTTCTTCCACCGGCATGGCGGCGAATTTGGCGAAGATCGGTCCGAATTTGGCATCGGCCTTGGCCATTTCCTTTTCCCATTCATGGGCGCCGGTCCAGCCGTTCTCGTAGCCGGGCAGGATGCCTTTCCAGTTGCCCAGGCCCGGATACAGGACCAGGTAGCCGACGGAAAACACGAGGGTGCCGGCGAACAACAGGAACCACCACTGTGGTAGCGGGTTGTCGTACTCCTCGATGCCGTCGAAGCTGTGGCCCATGGTCTGGTCGACGCTGCCCTTGGTCTCGCCCTTGCGGGTGCCGATCAGCAGCCAGGTCAGGCCGATCAGGCTGCCGATGGTCAGTACGCAGATCCACGTACTCCAGAAGGTGGTCATGGCCGGGTACTCCTTGTCGCAGGGTCTTGGGGGGTGATGTCGGCGGGCGGTTCGTCGGCGAACGGCAGCAGGCGCGCCTGGGCGAATTCCGGGCCGCGCTTGCTGCTGAATACCCACAGGGTCAGGCCGATGAAGGCGATGAACACCACGACGGTGCCCAGGCCACGGATCATTCCAGTGCTCATTTCAAAGAACATCAGGCTCACCTCTTGCTCTTGATGGCAGTGCCGAGCACTTGCAGGTAGGCCACCAGCGCGTCCATTTCGGTCTTGCCCTTGAGCGAGGCCACGCTGCCGGCGATGTCGTCGTCGGTGTACGGCACGCCGAGGGTGCGCATGGCGCGCAGCTTGCCTTCGGTGTGGCTGCTGTCCACCGCCTGGGCTACCAGCCATGGGTAGGCCGGCATTTTCGACTCGGGCACGACGTTGCGCGGGTTGTACAAGTGGGCGCGGTGCCAGTCATCGGAGTAGCGCGCGCCGACCCGTGCCAGGTCCGGCCCGGTACGCTTGGAGCCCCACAGGAATGGGTGGTCCCAGACGCTTTCGCCGGCGACGGAGTAGTGGCCGTAGCGCTCGGTCTCGGCGCGGAACGGACGGATCATCTGCGAGTGGCAGCCGACGCAGCCTTCACGGATGTAGATGTCGCGGCCTTCCAGTTGCAGGGCGGTGTAGGGCTTCATGCCGTCCACCGGCTTGTTGGTCACGTCCTGGAAGAACAGCGGCACGATCTGGGTCAGGCCACCAATGCTCACGGCCAGGACCATCAGCAGCATCAGCAGGCCGACGTTTTTTTCGATTGTTTCGTGTTTCATGGTGGACTCCTCAGGCCATCTGCGCGGCAGCGGCGGCTTCGGCAGGCTGGTAGGCCCGCACGGTGCGCCAGGTGTTGTAGGCCATCAGCAGCATGCCGAGAAGGAAGATCGATCCGCCCGCCAGCCGCACGATGAAGCCTGGGTGGCTGGCCACCAGGGTTTCGACGAAGGAGTAGGTGAGCGTGCCGTCCTCGTTCACCGCGCGCCACATCAGGCCCTGGGCGATGCCGTTGACCCACATCGAGGCGATGTACAGCACCGTGCCGATGGTCGCGAGCCAGAAGTGCGCGTTGATCAGGCCGATGCTGTGCATCTGTGGCCGACCGAAGACTTTCGGGATCATGTGGTACAGCGCACCGATGGAAATCATCGCCACCCAGCCGAGCGCACCGGCGTGTACGTGGCCGATGGTCCAGTCGGTGTAGTGGGAGAGGGCGTTGACGGTCTTGATCGCCATCATCGGACCTTCGAAGGTCGACATGCCGTAGAACGCCAGGGACACCACCAAAAAGCGCAGGATCGGGTCGCTGCGCAACTTATGCCAGGCCCCCGAGAGGGTCATCATGCCGTTGATCATGCCGCCCCAGCTGGGTGCCAGCAGGATCAGCGACATCACCATGCCCAGTGACTGCGCCCAGTCCGGCAGCGCGGTGTAGTGCAGGTGGTGCGGGCCGGCCCAGATGTACAGGGTGATCAACGCCCAGAAGTGGACGATGGACAGGCGATAGGAATACACCGGGCGCTCGGCCTGCTTGGGCACGAAGTAGTACATCATCCCCAGGAAGCCAGCAGTGAGGAAAAAGCCTACGGCGTTGTGGCCGTACCACCACTGCACCATCGCATCCGTGGCCCCGGCATACACCGAGTAGGATTTGGTGAAACTCACCGGCAGTTCCAGGTTGTTGACGATGTGCAGGATCGCCACGGTCAGGATGAACCCGCCGAAGAACCAGTTGCCGACGTAGATGTGCTTGGTGTTGCGCTTGGCCACGGTGCCGAAGAACACGATGGCGTAGGCGACCCAGACGATGGTGATCAGGATGTCGATCGGCCATTCCAGCTCGGCGTATTCCTTGGAACTGGTGTAGCCCAGGGGCAGGCTGATGGCCGCCAGCAGGATCACCAATTGCCAGCCCCAGAAGCAGAACGCGGCGATTTTCGGCGCGAACAGCTGTGTCTGGCAGGTGCGTTGCACCGAATAGAACGAGCTGGCGAACAGGGCACAGCCCCCAAAAGCGAAGATCACCGCGTTGGTGTGCAGCGGGCGCAGGCGGCCGAAGCTGGTCCAGGGCAAATCGAAGTTGAGCTGCGGCCAGACCAATTGGGCGGCGAGAAAAACCCCGAGCCCCATGCCGACGATGCCCCACACCACCGTCATAATGGCGAATTGGCGGACCACCTTGTAGTTGTAGGCGGTACTGATAGAAGTGTTCATGGTTCCCCATCCACGGTTCAGCCGAAGTGAGCGCCTGCGCAAGGCAGTGCGGCGTTCTTCGCCTGGAGTTATAGGCAGACTAAAAGCGAGGCAAGCATGGACAAACAGCACAAGGCCAGTATTGACGGGGATCAATGGGCGCGGTGCGTGGAGCAACACGGTTGGCGGTGGACGGCCGCGCAACCGGGCGCGGGCGCGGAGCCGCCAACCCTGATCCTGGCCCACGGTGCCGGTGCACCGATGGACAGCGGCTTCATGGAGGAAATGGCCGCGCGCCTTGCCGTACGGGGCGTCAACGTGTTGCGCTTCGAGTTCCCCTACATGGCCCAGCGGCGCCAGGATGGGGGCAAGCGTCCCCCCAACCCGGCACCCAAGTTGCTGGAATGCTGGCGTGAGGTGTATGCCACGGTGCGGCCTTATGTCGCTGGGCGGCTGGCCATTGGCGGCAAGTCCATGGGGGGGCGCATGGCGAGCCTGCTGGCCGATGAGTTGGGCGTCGATGCGCTGGTGTGCCTGGGCTATCCCTTCTATGCGGTGGGCAAGCCGGAGAAACCGCGGGTCGAGCACTTGGCAGGGTTAAAGACCCGGACCTTGATCGTCCAGGGCGAGCGCGATGCCTTGGGTAACCGGGAGGCGGTGCAGGGATATGAATTGTCACCGAGCATCGAGGTGATGTGGCTGGTGGCGGGGGATCATGACCTCAAGCCGCTGAAGGCGTCGGGGTTCAGTCATGAGCAGCATCTGGAGGCGGCTGCGGGCAAGGTGGCGGCGTTTCTTTTTCAGGATTGATAGTGCCTGTCCGGCCTCTTCGCGAGCAAGCCCGCTCCCACACTGGATGTGTGGCGTTCACAACCCCCTTGTGGGGGCGAGCTTGCTCGCGATGGCGGCTGCCCAGGCAACAAAAAACCCGGAAGCGTTCGCTGTCCGGGTTTTTTGTTGCCAATTGAAGTCAGCGGTTGAACCGCTCCACCAACGAATACTGCGAATTCGCCGTGTGGGTCAGCTCTTCGCTCAGCAGCGCCGAGCTGTGGGCCTGGCCGGAGGTCTGGTCGGCCAGGTCCGAGATGTTGCTGATGTTACGGCTGATCTCCTCGGCCACCGAGCTTTGCTCCTCGGTGGCGGCGGCGATCTGGGTGGTCATGTCGGTGATGTGGGCCACCGCTTCGCTGATGCCCACCAATGCCTGGTCCGCTTCCATGACCCGCGCCACGCCTTCTTCGGCCTGGCGGTGGCCGGCCTCCATGGTTTGCACGGCATTGGTGGCGGTTTGCTGGAGCTTGGCGATCAGGGCATGGATCTGCCCGGTGGATTCGCTGGTGCGTTGCGCCAGTTGGCGTACTTCGTCGGCCACCACGGCAAAGCCGCGGCCCATCTCACCGGCACGGGCCGCTTCGATGGCGGCGTTGAGGGCCAGCAGGTTGGTCTGGTCGGCGATGCCTTTGATCACGTCGACCACGCCACCGATCTCGTCGCTGTCCTTGGCCAGCTGAGTCACGGTGTTACCGGTCTCGCCGACCACCACCGACAGCCGCTCGATGGCTTCGCGGGTTTCCCCGGCGATGTCGCGGCCGCGGCTGGTCAGGCGATTGGCTTCCTGGGTGGCATCGGCGGTGCGCTGCACGTGACTGGCGACTTCCTGGGTCGTTGCCGCCATCTGGTTGACGGCTGTGGCGACCTGTTCGGTTTCCACCCGCTGGCGCTCAAGGCCGCTGGAGCTGTCATGGGCCAAGGTGTTGGACTGGCGAGCCTGGTCGTTAAGGTGCTCAGCGGTGTCCTGCAGGCGCGTCAGGCAGGTTTTCAGTCGTGCTTCCTGGCTGAGGATCGACATCTCCAGGCGCGCCTGGGCGCCACGGCTGTCGGTGTACATCCGGGCGATCAACGGGTCGGAAGTGGTTTGCTCAGCCAGGCGCAGCAGGCGCTTGATCCCGCGTTGCTGCCATTGCAGGCCGATCAACCCCAGCGGCACCGAGAGCACGGCGGCCAGGGCAAAACCCCAGTGGGAGTTCAAGAAGGCGCCCACGACGAAGCTCAACTGGCTGACCAGGATGAACGGCAGCCAGTCCTGCAGCATCGGCAGCCATTTGTCGCTGCCGGGCACTGCGGACTTGCCCTGGTTGATGCGCTGGTAAAGTGCTTCGGCCCGGCCGATCTGCTCGGCGGTGGGCTTGACCCGTACCGACTCGTAGCCGACCACCTGGTTACCTTCGAAGATGGGCGTGACGTAGGCGTTGACCCAGTAGTGGTCGCCGTTCTTGCTGCGGTTCTTGACGATGCCCATCCATGGCAAGCCTTGTTTCAGCGTGCCCCACATATGGGCGAACACGGCTGACGGAACATCGGGGTGACGGACGAGGTTGTGCGGCGAACGGATCAGTTCTTCCTTGGAAAACCCACTGATTTCAACGAACGCGTCGTTGCAGTAGGTAATGACACCCTTGGCGTCGGTGGTCGAAATCAATCGTTGCTGGGCCGGGAAGGTCCTTTCGCGTTGTGTGACGGGTTGGTTGTTACGCATGGTGTGTAGATCCGCAAGGCTTTGAAAGGTTGTCGGCGCCGTCAGGTTTTAGTTGAAGTTATTTTTGCCTGTCGCTATCACGCCAGCATCGGGTAGGTAAATAGGGCGAAGTGAAGCAGGTTGAGCAGAAAATGCGTGACAATCGCCGCGCCCAGGCCGCCAAAACGATACGCCAGGCCGTAACCGAGCCCCGCCAGGCCCGACAGCAGCACCCATTGCCAACCCGCGCCCGCATGCACAAGGCCGAACAGCAGCGAAGCCAGGAGCAACGCCAGGTTGTCGCCTTGGGCCATATGTTTGAAGCGCCGACTCAGGCCCCCCTGAATGTAGCCGCGAAACAGCGCTTCCTCCACGAGCGTGACCAATAAAAGATTATTAAGTACCCACATCCAGGCATGGTCCGGCCATTTCGGCGCCCAGTGGATCATCCCCAGCAGCATCGCGCCACCAATGGCCAGCACCGCGCTCAGCGCCAGGCCCAGCGCCGTGGCCTGGACCGACAGGCGCAACGAGCGCCGGCCGACGATCCAGGGGCAGGCCAGCAACAGCCAGAAGCCGATCAGCGGCTTGTCCTGGTTCAGGTACATGGCGAAGCGTGCCGCATCATCGGTGAGGCGTTGCGCCGGGATGGCCCGGCCGTTGAAGAAACCTGGCATCCAGTGCATCGCCAGGGCCAGGGCCATCACCAGAAACAGGACGTGCCCGAGAAACCGGCCCACCGGCATTTCCCGCTGGCGCACCGCGTAACCGGCAAATAGCAGCAGCGCGACGGAAATACCGGCCGTCCAGGCCAGTTGGCCGTAAGCCAGGGCCAGGCCATAGCCAATGGAAAGAAGGGCCAGGTAAGGCCAGGGCAGAGCGGGCATACAACATCCTTTTAGGCTGTGAAGCTTTGGGCGAACGTAGCCGCCGCGTCTACGACGCCGCCATGTCGCGTAAAGAGCACATTTGTGTCCATTCAGATTCATGCGCAGGAGGGGCAAGCAGTTGGCTGACGCGGTTGCGTGAGTGCCGGAGGGATTATAGGCGGGCTCATACAAAAACAGCGTCTGTTAAGTAACCGTGGGAGCGAGCTTGCTCGCGATCGGGGC